>NZ_SJDU01000511.1 GCF_005518285.1 Brachyspira catarrhinii
ATAAAAAATATATAGATAAAGCTATAGAGAGATTAGCGGGGCATTTGATAAGCGCCGTAATCGAATAATAAAATAATATATAGCGATAATAAAGAGTATTTTAATGAATATAATAGAGAGAGGAAAATTTACTCTGCTTCTTGAAAGCGAAAATCTTAAAAATTTATCCGAGAATTTGGATTATAATTTTGAGAACGCCGTTAATGAATTATTTAAAATCAAAGGCAGAGTCATAACTTCTGGCGTGGGAAAAAGTGGACATATAGCAAGAAAGGCGGCGGCAACTTTCGCGTCTACTGGAACTCCGAGCTTTTTTGTCGACCCAAACGAATGTTTGCATGGCGATTTTGGAATGATAACGAAAAACGATTATTTAATATTATATTCAAAAGGCGGAGAATCGAGAGAGATAATAGAATTGGTTAATTGGTTATGCAGGCAGAATATTCCTTATATAGCGATTACCAACGAAAAAGATTCCACTTTGTCTAAAAACGCAAAAATAACTTTGCTCACTCATGTGAAAGAAGAAGCATGTCCTCTCAAATTAGCTCCAACCGTAAGCACTACGGCGTCTTTGGGAATATCTGACGCATTGGCTACGGCGTTAATGGAAATAAGAGGATTCAAAGCGGAAGACTTTGCGATATTTCATCCTGGCGGAAGTTTGGGAAGACAACTTGCAAGAGTTAAATCAATCATGCATAAAGATAATCTCCCTATAATCGATTTATCCACGACTTTATATGACGCTTTATTTAAAATAATAGAATGCAAATTGGGAATAGCTATAATAACGGACGACAATAATATTTTAAGCGGAATAATAGTGGACGGAGATTTGAAAAGACTTTTAATAAAAAATAAATCGGCGGAAAATATTTTATCGAAAAATGTCGAAGAAATAATGAATAGAAATCCCAAAGTTATTTACGAAGACACTTTAATCGGAGAGGCTTTGCATATAATGGAAGGCAAAATTACAAATCTTGTCGTAGTCGAAGATACCGAAAAAGGCAAAATTCCAATCGGCATAGTTCATATACATGATATATTAAAAGTAAAAGCTTTTTAAAGAAAAATAACGATAATTCATAATTTGCGAATTTCTTCGATACTTAAACCCGTAGCTTTACTTATAGATGCATCATCCATATTCATTTGTTTTAAGGTTTTGGCTATAGAATAACTATTTTCTTTTATTCCTTCGAGTTTTCCTTCTTTAATTCCTTCAAGTCTTCCCTCTCTTCTGCCTTCTTTCATGCCTTCTTCTCGCTCTCTCGAAAGCATCATTTTTTGTCCCACTAAAAATGCGTCTCGGGCTGCATAAGCTCGCATCAATTTATCGTCCGAAGTAAATC
>NZ_SJDU01000512.1 GCF_005518285.1 Brachyspira catarrhinii
GAGACGCTCGTTATACCGATATGGTGGAACAAGAAATAGAAAAAATATCGACTATCGATAATCATTCGCCCGAATATACGGTTTCAAAAAATTATTTGGACGCTTTATTTTCTCTCCCATGGAACGATGAAGCTAAAGAAAGAAAAGATATAAATAAAAGCAAAAAAATATTGGATAGAGACCATTACGGACTCGAAGATGTTAAAGAAAGAATTTACGAATTTTTAGCAGTTCGCAAATTAAACCCGAATAAAAAATCTTCAATACTTTGTTTTGTGGGACCTCCGGGAGTCGGCAAAACTTCTATTGGAAAAAGCATTGCGGAAGCTTTGGAGCGACCGTTTTTTAGATTTTCGCTTGGAGGTATGAGAGACGAAGCGGAAATTAAAGGACATAGAAGAACTTATATTGGAGCTATGCCGGGAAAAATAATCGAGGCTTTAAAAATAGTTAAAGTGAAAAATCCCGTTTTGATGCTTGACGAAATAGATAAATTGGGAATGAGTTATCAGGGCGACCCTTCGAGCGCGTTATTGGAGGTTTTGGACCCAGAGCAGAATTCGGCTTTCAGAGACCATTATTTGGATTTGCCTTTCGATTTGTCGAATATACTTTTTATAACGACTTCAAACACTCTCGATACTATTCTCTCTCCTCTGCTCGATAGAATGGAGATTATAAGACTTTCGGGTTATATTATGGAGGAAAAATTAAAAATCGCTTCAAAATATATTATTCCAAGGCAAATTAAAGCTCATGGACTGAATATAAAAAATATAAAATTCACAAATAGAGCTATAGAATATATTATTAACGGATACGCGCGCGAGGCGGGAGTTCGTAATTTTGAAAGAAGAATCGAAAGAATATGCCGAAAAATCGCGGCGGATATAGTGGAAAAAGATAAAAAAACTTACGATATAAATATAGATTCAAAAGATATAGAAAAATATTTGAAAAAACCTATATTTACAAACGATTTGACGGAAAGAGCTAATAAAGCGGGGAACTCAATCGGACTCGCTTGGACATCTATGGGCGGAGCGACTCTCACAATAGAATCGATAAAAGTAGCCGAAAAAAAAGATGGCGGTTCGATAAATATGACGGGACAACTTGGCGAGGTTATGACTGAAAGCGTTCAAATAGCTTACAGTTATGTCAGAAGTGTCGCTAAAAATTACGGAGTTTCGGAAGATTATTTTTCGGACGCGATTATTCATTTGCATGTTCCCGAAGGAGCGACTCCAAAAGACGGTCCTTCGGCGGGAATAACTATGGCTACGGCTTTGCTATCTTTGGCAATGAATAAAGTTATAAGAAACGATACGGCTATGACAGGCGAGCTTTCGTTAAA
>NZ_SJDU01000513.1 GCF_005518285.1 Brachyspira catarrhinii
CAATGGAACAGCCAGTTTTGATAGTTTTTTTAATGCTTTTTTTGGAAATAAAGATACAATAAAAAACAATGAAGAAAATGTATTTGTTTTAGAGTATCTTGATAAAGATGAGTTAAAGAATAAAATTTTTAATAAATGTATATCTTCAGATATAAATGATGACATTATATTAACAGATGAAGAATATGATTTTATAGCAAAAAAAGTTGATGAAAAAAAAGATAAATCATATTTAAAAAAATATATGAAAAGACATGAATAATGAAACTCCAAAAGCACTTAAAATTATTAGAGCGTATCATAATACATATAGAAAAAAGAATAATATAGATATTGTTAATAAAGATTTAAATTTAGACTATGAATATATAGAAAATCAATTGGATGAAGTATATAGAAAAGATGAAAATGGCAATTTTATTTACTTTACTAAAGAAGCTAGAATAAATAAATTATTTGAATATGCTTTATCTTTTTTTAAATCAGAATCTGACGAATTTTATTCTGAAAAAGAACAAATTATAGCTATATTAATTGAGGCTATGTCTCAATATGATCAAAATATAATTTCAGATTAAAGATAAAATTACTATAAAAAATATAAAAAACCGCTTATAAAAGGTTTAAAAATCAGAAAAAGAGTATAAACTGTACATATAGACATTTTTTTAAAAGAGTTTAGAATATTAGCATATCTATAATATTTTAAGGTCTATTAATTAAACATTATGATAAACTTTATTAAAGAACTTCAAAATAAATTAAAAAAAGAAACTAAATTAAAAGATTTAATTATTAATTCTGAAATAAATAAATTAAGATATAATGATTTATTAACAAAAATAAATAAAGCTCAAGAGGATATTAAAAATAATTTTTTTATAGAGGATGGTTTTGCCGTATATAAAGGTGATAAAATAGAATTAAAATTAAATATCAAAAATTATAAAAAATTCGCTATAGAATACTATAAAAAATATCCATTAGAATTTATTCTTATGCCAGAACATAATTTATCTATAAATACAGATTTTAGAAGTGAATTGATATTTAAAGAAATAGAAAATATTGAAAATATAGAAATATTACCAAATGCCAAAGAAAAACATAAAAATAATATTATTACAAAATCAAAAAATAAAAATAATGCTATAAATTGTTTATTTTTACAAGGAATAGAACACGGAGTAAGAATTGATAATAAGCAAATTGTTTTTTTAGCACAAGATGCGGACATAAAAAACTTTATAGCTAATAAACAATATATATATACATCTTATGTGGATTTACAAACTTTACGTTACTTTTATAAAATAATTAATGATTTAATATAATTAGGATAAAATT
>NZ_SJDU01000514.1 GCF_005518285.1 Brachyspira catarrhinii
TATCTTCCTTGTCTGTCAACGGGAGAGTAAACTTCCAAATTATAATTTAATCCCGTTTGATAATCTTCCAAACCATGCCCTGGCGCCGTGTGGACAATTCCCGTTCCAGCGGTTGCCTCTACATAATCGGCAAATACTACAGCCGATTTTCTATTTTCTATAAACGGATGGACTATTTCCAATTTTTCTATATCGTCTAAAGATATTGGAATTATATCTCGTCCTTCCAAATTCAAATTATTTTTCGATAAAACCGTTTCAATTAAGCTCGTTGTTATTATCGCGTATCTGTCGTCTATTTTAACCGCCGCATACTCCAAATTTTTATTGAAAGCGCAAGCCATATTCGAAGGCAAAGTCCAAGGAGTCGTTGTCCATATCATAACATCGACATTGCCGTTAAGTTTATCGTTTATTTTATTTAAAACGGGAAACCTAACATAAACGCTGTTCGACACATGATTATCGTCATATTCTATTTCCGCCGCAGCCAACGCCGTTTCGCAATGCATACACCAATGAATAGTTCTTAAACCTTTAAATATATATCCTCTTTCCACAAGTTGCGAAAATACGGAGACAATTTCGGACTCATATTCTGGCGACATTGTCAAATAAGGATTTTCCCAATCTCCCATTACTCCGAGTCTTTTGAATTGTTTTCTTTGAATGTCGATATATTTTTGAGCGTAGGCTCTGCATTTTTTTCGCATTATAAATTTGGAAGTTTCTTTATATTTGTCTCCCAAACTTTCTTGCACTTTTAATTCTATCGGCATTCCATGACAATCCCAACCAGGAATATAAGGAGAATCGAAACCTCTCGCCGATTTATATCTTATAATAATATCTTTGATTATTTTATTTAAGGCAGTTCCTATATGAATATCGCCGTTAGCGTAAGGCGGACCGTCATGCAAAATACATTTGGGAGCTTCCTTTCTTAATTCTCTTAATTTTTGATAAATTTTTTCCTCTTCCCATTTTTTTATTATTTTAGGCTCTTTTTCTTTCAAACCCGCTTTCATTGGAAAATCGGTTTTTGGTAAGTTTATTGTGGAACTGTAATCCATTTTTCGCTCCGTTTAATAATTTTAATTTTTTATATTTTTTATAATAATTTTTCTTAAATATTTTTTCTGCAAATTTTATATTTTAAAATTTTTATTTTAAATTTTAAGATAATGAATATTATACTATAAGTAGAATTTTTTCAAGGCATTAAACTTGAAATGATGCTTTTCTTAATAACAATGGGATTTCGCTCTGCGTCCCTGTGGGAAGCCCATTGTGTGCAGTTGCAGAATGACGCAATAAGAAATAGCACGCAAGGGGTA
>NZ_SJDU01000515.1 GCF_005518285.1 Brachyspira catarrhinii
AATCTATATGGCTTGCCAATTCTTTCCATCGTAAATCATATCGACATAAGCGGTATATCTGTCTCTAAATCCTACAACTCCGTCATATTCTATTATTTTCGCTCGATAGCCTTTTATATCTCCTTCAAAATAGCTTAATGGACTTTGAAAAATTTTATAATATCTTGCAATCGTAAAACTATAACCGAGAAAAAAGCATGAAATTATGGCAAAATAAATTTTCGGTTTATTTGAAAATGCAAAAATTAAAGATAGAATTACAAGAATAAAAGCGATTATTAAAAATAAATACGATAAAATAAGAATATGTTTTTTAAACGCTAAAGATATTCCAAAAGAAAAACTTAAAGTTATATAGAAAATATAAGTAATCGGATAGCTATATAATTTTTTCATTAAGTTATCAAGTGCAAGACTCGCAAATTTCTTCCAATTCAAAATTCGATTTTGGAGTTTTCATATAATACAAAGTTTTAAGTCCCAAATCCATCGCGTATTGAATATCGTCCCAAAGTTCTTTTGCCGATTCGGGTTTAATATAATAAAGATTTACCGACTGTGATTGGTCTATATATCTCTGCCGAACCGCCGCAAGTTCTATAATATTTTTCGGAGGAATCGTCCAGCATCTTTCGTAATAATCTCTATTCTTTTTAAGATTCGGAGCTAAACTCGGCAAAGTTTGTATTCCTTCTTCGACAAAAAATAAATCCACTATTGGCTCTATACTTTCCGTTGCGGACACGCTTTTTCCAGAAGTTGCCGTTGGAGCGATTGCGCCATGAAAAGAAAAACGAACTCCGTAATTTTTTATATCTTCGGCAAGTTTATCCCATTTCGCGGAATCCGTTTCCACATTAAGAATATTTTTTTTATTATTCAAAATCGACAAATGAAAAGGAGTTTTCCCCTCTTTCCATTTCGATTCGTAAAAAGTTTTATAAGGTCCTCTCTCTCTTGCCAAAATATTCGAAGCCTCGTAAATATGATAATATAAATCGTCAAAAACTTTATTTGTAAATTCTATCGCTTCTTTGTCGGTATATTTTAATTTATTTGAAGCCAAAAGATTAGCATAATTTATAACGCCTATTCCAATCGGGCGATTTTTTTTATTTGCAATCTCTCCCTCTTTTACGGGATAAAATTGAGTGTCTATTATATTGTCGCATCCTCTTAATAGAGTATAGCAGAATGATTTTTTCTTTTCGGGCTTAAAATTAACCCAAGATATTAAATTTACCGAAACCAAATTGCATATTCCAATCTCTCCGCTTTTTTTTCGCTGAGTTCCGTCTTCGTTTACGACATATTTTTCTTCTATAAGTTTTG
>NZ_SJDU01000516.1 GCF_005518285.1 Brachyspira catarrhinii
AATATAGCCGTAGAAGAATGGCATAATAAAAATAAATTGTAATAAATAAATTAAATTAGGATTTGCTTGTGAATAATTTATACGAAATAAAAAATATAAGCAAGATTTACGGACATGGCGGAGGCGCGACTCAAGCGCTCAATTCCATAAATTTAACGATTGAAGAAGGAAAATTAACCGCCATACTCGGACCGAGCGGTTCTGGAAAAAGCACTTTGCTAAATATATTGGGAGCTTTAGACAAACCGACAAGCGGGCAGGTTTTATTTTTGGGAGAGGATATTTCAAATTATAGCAATAAAAAATTGTCGAAATTCAGAAGGGAAAATATAGGTTTCGTTTTTCAAAGTTATAATTTGCTTCCCAATTTAACCGCTTTGGAAAATGTGGAATTTTCTACCGAAATAACGGGACTTCCGAAAGAAAACGCCGAAAACGCGTTAAAACTTCTCGGGCTTGAAAACAGAATAAAACATTATCCTACCGAATTATCGGGAGGCGAACAGCAGAGAGTGAGTATCGCGAGAGCGATTGCCAAAAAACCTAAAGTGGTTTTATGCGATGAGCCGACTGGAGCTTTGGATAATAAAACGGGAATAATGGCTTTAAAAATATTGAGAGATTTGAATAGAGATTTGGGAACGAGTATAGTTCTTATCACTCATAGTAAAGAAATATCCAAAATGGCTGACACGGTTATAAAGATTTTAAACGGAGAGGTTATGGAAAGATTCGATATAGAAAATCCTCTAAACCCCGAAGATATAGAATGGTAATTAATTAAAATTAAACAACGAATATAAAAAATAAAAATGGAAAGTGTAGATAATGTTCGATATAAAAACTAAACTTTTATTAAGAAAAATAAATAAACAGCTTGCAATATTCATCTCTGCGGTATTCATAGTGGCGCTTGCGGTTTTGTTTTTTGTCGCGGTAAAAACCGTTTACAGAGATTTTAAATTATCAGCGGAAAATTATTTTGAAGATAATTTGCTTGACGATTTGGTTTTATTTGGAATTTTTAGCGAAGACGATATAAAAACTATAAAAGATATTAACGGAGTCGAAAGAGCGGAAGGTAAGCATAGATTTCAAGGAAAGATAGAAAAAATAGAAAGCGAAACGGAAGCGGAAGAAAAAAAAGAAAATAAAGAAAGCATCGATGCGATTATTTATGGAACGGACGATAGATATACGAGAATAAATAAACCTTATGTATATAAAGGAAAATATATACTCGAAACAAACGAAATAACGATTAATAAAAATTTTGCTGACGCTCGTTCTTTGGAAATCGGAGACGAAATAGAACTTTAATTTTAAT
>NZ_SJDU01000517.1 GCF_005518285.1 Brachyspira catarrhinii
CAGAAAAATTATTAAGTTACTATACAACTATAGTATCAGATAGAAATGCTGAAAGTACAGCAGAATGCAAATGCGAGAAATAAATTTTTAAGGATAAAATAATGGATAATGCGAATAATAATGAAAAAAAAGAAAATATAAGTTTTTTTCAGAAATATTTAACATTGTGGGTATTTATATGTATGATTATAGGGGTATTAATATCAAAATTTTTACCAATAATACCAAACACATTAAATAAATTTGAATATGCAAATGTTTCCATACCAATAGCCGTATTAATATGGCTTATGATATACCCTATGATGATGAGTGTAGATTTTCAAAGTATAAAAAACGTTACTAAAAATCCAAATGGTATTTTTTTAACTTGGGTTGTAAATTGGCTTATCAAACCTTTTACTATGTTTTTTATATCATCTTTCTTTTTCTATACTATATTAAATAATATAATACCTAATGATTTAGCAAAAGAATATTTGACAGGTGCTGTACTTTTGGGGGCTGCTCCTTGTACGGCAATGGTATTTGTATGGAGTGCTTTAACCAAAGGAAACCCATCATATACTGTTGTGCAAGTTGCAACCAATGATTTAATAATACTCATAGCATTTGTTCCTATAGTAAAATTTTTACTAGGCATATCAAATGTTACAGTACCTTGGGATACATTATTTTTATCTGTGGTATTGTTTGTACTTATACCGCTAATAGCAGGAATTGCCACAAGACTTTATGTATGCACTAAAAAAGGGACAGAGTATTTCAATAATATTTTTGTACATAAATTTGATAATATAACAGTAATAGGATTATTATTAACATTGATACTATTATTTAGCTTTCAGGGAAATATTATATTATCAAATCCTTTACACATAATTCTAATAGCAATACCTTTGATATTACAAACTTTTTTAATATTTTTCATAGCTTATATTGCAGCTTATTTATTAAAACTTCCGCATAATATAGCCTCTCCTGCTGCTATGATAGGAGCTTCCAACTTCTTTGAGCTTGCCGTTGCTGTGGCTGTATCATTATTTGGAGTTAATTCTGGAGCTGCTCTTGCTACTATTGTTGGTGTTTTGGTAGAAGTACCTGTAATGCTCACCCTTGTAAAAATAGCAAATGCAACAAAAAATAAATTTAAAAATTAATAAATTGGGGTAATAATGCAAAACATAATATCAATATGCAGTGTTTTATCTATAAATGGTAAATGTTATTATTCTAAATATTTTTAATACAAAAAGTTTATAAGTAAATTAAAAAAAATAAAATTAGGAGTTATAAAAATGTCAGTTATAAAATCAATATTTG
>NZ_SJDU01000052.1 GCF_005518285.1 Brachyspira catarrhinii
GCTTTGCTTAACGAAATTATAGTATGCTAATTTATAGTATTTAATCATAATTAAACTATCCATTATTTATTAACTTTATAATTAAAATATAGCATGAATTAAAAAATATGTCAATAGTTTAATTAAATTTTTTTGTCATTAAAAAATTAAAAACCGTCATTGCGTAAAGAAACTATTTTTTATTATTTCAATTTTTTTAAAATATTATATACTATTATAAATTTAATAAAATAAACAGTAATTTTTTAATATTAAAAAGGAATAATTAAAATGAGTATAAAAATAGAAGAAACGGGATTTTTAAAAGTAGCCTCCGATACCGTGCTTTTTAGCGAAGGAGAAAAAGTGGCTAATCTTTTGGTTTTCACTAAAGGCAATGTGGATGTTTATATATCTTCGAGAGATTTATTCGGAATGGAAGACCAAGAAGAGATAATTAAACATAGTTGTAAATTATTTAAAATTCCTAAAAATATTATAATAGGAATAGGCGGATATAGAGACAATTCGAATTATATGTTTTCGTTAAAGTCGAATATTGAAAACGAAGTGTATATTGTAAAAACTTCAAATAAAGACGAAATTAAAAGTTTCTTTAACAAAAATAAACCTTATTTAACGAATATGTATCATTCTATATCTTACTTAACTCTTAAATTTTACGAAGAATATATAAAAATAAGAAATATAAACAACGAATTAAAAATAATATCCACAAATTTAGGAGTTTTATATTTCAATCTTAACGACAAAAATAAAAATATGCAATCTAAACCGTTTTTAAATGCAAAAGAAATATTTGACGATGCGATTAATTCTGGAGTTTATATTCCTCATTCTTTTGACGCCGATTTTGTGAAAGCGAATCATAACGAAATATATATGCATAATAAAAATTTATCGGAAGAAAATAGCGAAGATAAACTTAATGTGGAAATGGATTATATAAGAAGATTTTTAACTATGCCAAAAAATATTAAGGACGGATTTTTCACTTACGATACGAATATGAGTTTATCCGCCGCAAATATGCTATACGATAATTTGACTTATATAATAACTTTGCTTAAAAAAGAATTTGTGGAAACTATGGGAAATATGCTTTTTCTCTATTCGCATGATAAAGAATCTTTATTTAGCGAATATTCAAAAATGGCGTTCGAACTTGAAAAAGAAGGAAAAGACAACGAAGTATGGGCAAAATACACGAAACATATAGGCGATATAACAAAAACTTTCTATAATTTAATAAAAGAAGAATACGATTTCGATTTGAATATAGACGAAGCGGAAATTAATTTAACCATAGAAAAATTGGAAAAAACTTCCGAAAAAGTCGAAACGGAAAGCCAAAAAGTAAAAGTCGTTATGGGAGCGGAACAAATACCAGAAGAGATTAAGAATCCCGTTAAAAAACTAATTGAAATGTCGAGCATAGACGAAGATAACGCAAAAAAATTATTGAAAGGTTTGGACGATTTTGGAAAACTTAAAGATAAATTCGATACGGAAGACGATGCGAGAAAAATAAGAAGGTCGGTTACCAATGTATTCTTTGAAATATATAGAGAAGTCGCAAAAAGAGCGATTATAAACGGCGATAAATCCAAATTGGTAAAAATGTTTTTAAATTACGGCTATATGGACGACAAATTGCTTACTCCAAATCAAATAATAGATTTATACGAAGTGGAAGATAAAACCAAAGCGAAAAGATTTAATATTTTTTATATAGACGAATGGCTTAAAAAAATATACGATAAGGAAGAGTTGCCTTCTGTTAACGGTTTCGGGCAAGATTATAAAGAAGCTTTAAGAGAGATGAAAAAACGAGGAACTATAAGCGATAAAGAAGCGGAAGAACATTTTGAAAGTCAATCGAAGAGATTGGAATACGAAATCGACAATATGATTCAAACGACTCAAAGATTATGCTACGGACAAGTGAGCGTATATTTTCCGATACTTCATAGCGATATGATAATAAAAGAATTTGACGCGTCCTTACTCAAAAGAGATTTTATCGAAAAAACTTTTAACTCCATAATGGAAGTTGATTTTTCCGCATTCTATAGAGAAGTTTTATATAAAAACGAAGAATTGAATATAACTAAAGAATTGGTTATGCAGGAAGTTTTGCCAAATATAATATTAATGCCTACATACGGTTCGAGAGCGATAATGTGGGAAGAACTTTCAAGCAGACAGAAAAACAGCACGGGAAGATTTTTATTCCCAATATTCACTTCGGAAGATTTGGAATCTTTGGCTATTCCGACAGTAGGGGCTTTCAGATGGGAATTATGCAAAACTATGCTCGGTCCAGCTTGGAACGATATTACTCAAATGTCATTAACCTCCGAATACAGCGATTATGTTCAATTCTATAAAAAGAACAGAAATTTATCGGACGATTCTAAAGAAAAATTAAAAATACAGATTAAAAAATGTAGAAATAATTTGAGAGAAGTTTTCGTATCCGATTATTTTATTTGGATAAAATACGAAAGCAAAGGAATAATGCGATTAAACAGAGTCGTTAGAAATATTTTATACAGACAAGTTCCTTTCGCAAAAGATATAAGGGAAGAGGTTGCAAAACAGCCTATGTTCGCCGATATTGCAAATAGATTTAAAAATATTAGACATAAAAAAGCGATTGAACTTGAAAATAGATATTTTAAATTTACGAAGTCGGGAAATCCTTTGCCCGAAGAATTGGCAAGCCATATAGATTTTTATAAAAATCTGTAGAAAATATATAATGAAATAAATTTGATTTTTTATGCCGAAAATATTATAATGTTTATAATACAAAAGAAATTTTATTAATTTATTATTTATAATCGAATGTAAAAATTATATTTATTTTTCCGAAAATAATAAACGATAAAATTCAAATATTAATATTTTATGGAGATTTTTAGATGTTACATCAACTTCAAAGTTTAAAAGTAAGAATGCCGCTTATAATAATCGCGTTGTTTACGGTATCAATTATTGTCTTGGTAATTGTAACCGAAGTAATGGTATCGAATACTATTACCAAAACGACTTATACGGGATTCGACAATACGGTAATGGGATACGCCTCTTTAATGGACACTTGGTTCGAATCTCAATCGGATATTTCGCAAGTATATATTAAATCCGACCCCGTTAGAAATTACTTGACTATGCGAACGGAAGAAACGAGGGATGCGGCTTTAACGAGATTGAGAGTTTTTAACGAAGATAACGAATATTCGATAAATATGGGTTTAACGGATATTAACGGAAATGTTTTAATCGACTCCGACAACGAGACTTTAGTAGGGCAGAATATGTTTAATATTCATCCCGATTTAAGAGATAAAATTCAAACCGATAGAGAAGCTTATTACGGGGACAATATAACGCGTTCTTTAACCACGGGAGGTTGGGCTTTGGTATCGGTATCAAAAGTTATTTCAAACGGTAGAGTTATAGGTTATTTATATTATATGCTCGATTGGACATCTTTAATCAGAACTCGTATAGAGCAGCTCATTATAGGAGAGACGGGAGCTTTATTCTGTATAGATAAAAATCTTACGGTAAAGATTCATAATAAAATAGAAAATATAAATACGACTCTTCCGCAAGACTTTACCAGAGCTTTTGAAACTAAAACGGGAATAATAGATTATGTGTTTAACGGAGAAGACAGAATAGCCGCATATACGACTTTGAACTCTATGCCTTGGGTTTTGGGAATATCTATGACCAACGAAGAGATAGAAAGAGACAATAGAAGAGTTATAAGAGCGATAATAATTATAGCGATAGTTTCCATAGTGGTAATATCTATTATAGTTTCTATATTTATAAAATCTATAACGACTCCTTTGGGATTATTGACGGGATTATCGAAAGAAATAGCGGACGGAGATTTGAGAACTACCAAACAGAAAATACATCGTAAAGACGAACTTGGCGAGCTTTCAAACGCTTTCGTTGCGATGAGAAAAAAAGTTGTCGACACTATATATAAAGTGGAAGAATCGGCAAATCATATCAGCGCCGCCGCAAAAGAATTAGCCGAACAAAATACCGATTTGTCTCGCAGAACGGAAAGTCAAGCCGCAAGCATCGAAGAAACTTCCGCATCTATGAACGAGATTTCAAACAATATAAGACAATCTTCAAACGATTCTATAAACGGTAATAAAATGATATTGGATTCAAAAGATTCTATAGAGAACGCTGGAAATATAATAACCGAAACCACGAAAAATATAGAAGAAGTTCATGAAGCAAGCTCGAAGATTAAAGATATAACGAAGATAATCGAAGATATAGCCTTTCAAACGAACATACTCGCGCTTAACGCTTCCGTAGAGGCTGCTAGAGCGGGAGAGCAAGGAAAAGGTTTTGCGGTTGTCGCTTCGGAAGTTAGAAATTTGGCTCAAACGACTCAAACTTCGGTAAAAAGCATAACCGATTTGATAGAAAATGTTTACAATAAAATAGACAAAGCTACGGAAACGGCAAGAGAATCTCAAACCATATTCGTTGAAATTCAGCATAAAATTGACGAAGCTTCGACTATGATGCAAAATATAAGTCATAGCGCTGTGGAACAACAAAGCGGAATAGACCAAATAAAAATTGCTATTGAGGAAATGGATACCACGACTCAAAGAAACGCCGCTTTGGTAGAAGAAGCTACGGCATCTGCGGATGTATTATTTGCTCAGTCGAAGGAATTAATGAACGCTATTCATATATTCCAACTTCCAGAGAATAACGGCGATAAATAAAATAATTAAACGAATAAAAAAGAGGGGCATTAAGCTCCTCTTTATTTTTAGTATAATATACATTATAAAAGCGCAATTTGTCTCAAAGCCTCGTAAGAAACAATTGCGACTGTGTTTGAAAGATTAATCGAACGAACTTTATTCGTCATTGGAATATAAATCGAATTTTCAAAATCGTTTTCCCATAAAGATTCCCGCAAGCCCGAACTCTCTCTGCCGAAAAGAAATATATCGTTATTCGAATAATCGAATTTATCGAATCTTATTTTTCCAAATTTTGAAACGGGAACTATTTTCAAATTATTTTCTTTAGAATATTCAAAAAATGTATTTTCATTTTCATGTTTTATAAGTTTAAGGTTTTCCCAATAATCGAGTCCCGCGCGCCTTATTTCTTTCGAGCTTAATATAAAAGAAGGTTTTGAAACTATATGCAAAGTTATTCCAAGTCCAACGCATAATCTTCCTATATTTCCCGTATTTGCGGGAATTTCTGGACGATAGAGAGCGATTGATATATTAAAATTATTAAATTCTTTTTCCATAAAATTAGACTATAATAAAAACAATGGGGTTCGCTTCCGCGTCCTTTAGGATAACCCATTGTTAATAGTTAATATTAATTTTTTATTTATGATAAATCAATTATCTTTAGTTTCGTCTTTTGTATTATTACTACTTTTGGCATCTTCGCCTTTAGCCATAATCGCGTTTTCTTCTTTCGCGGGTTCTGGTTTTGGAATTAAAGTATGAAGCAAAGTATAAACCGCAGCGACATTTTCTTCGCCCGATTCTGCAGTCACTCTGAAAGACATTAAAGAAGAATATCTGCTTCCGCCGTAAGCGTATTTGAATCCTATTTCCGCAGTTCCGCCCGCTTCTATATTTACCGTTTGCGAGTCGAGAGCGATTGCCGATAAAGCTTGAGCCAAATCGGTTTTTATAGAAACATTATTTAGTCTTTTTGAAGTTCTATTAACTATAGTCAAAACTCCCGTTCTATTTCTCTCGTCAAGTTTAACCGTCACATTAAAAGGGTTTTCCGAATATTTTTCTTCTATTCTCGAAACTATCGAAGCGTTTATATTCGCCCATTCTCTTATGCTATTTCCCGCTCCTCTGAATCTCGACCATAACATTCTTGAAATATCATGAAAAAATACTCCTCTTATTCTACTGCTTCTATTGAATTTCGCTTCCGATTCGTAAACTCTTTTCATATATTCCAATTCTGGACGCAAACTTCCGTCTTGAAGTCTATTGTCAATCATATTGCCGACTAAAGTGTTGTATTCTCCCGATAAATATCTGGGCCAGCTTGCAAGCATTCCTACATGTTGCGCTCTATTCGCTTCGTATATCATTACCGCATCGTAATCTATACCAGCGTCAAAGAACATATAAGGGTCCTGTCCGTGTTCCTGCCCTTGATTCCAGCCTAAAGTGAATGCCCATAATTTTTTCTTTATTCCAGATTCTTTTACTTGTTTTATTATCAAAGATTCTTTATGCGCTCTAAACCATCGCCATTTAAGTCCTATTTCTTTTTTTCCTCTATTAACCGCAAGCCATTTCATTCTCGCCTGTTTGCTCATAGTTTGCCAATTCGCTGGAACATAAACTCCCGTAAGCTCTACCATTTCGTCAACCATTTCGTATCCGTCAACTTCGCCCGTTCTTATAAAATCCAACCCCACATAAGAAATATTCGGATTAGAATCGTATCTTTTCAAAATATCGATTATATCTCTCACTCTTTTTGGGTCGGCTAAAGAAATATGTCGGCTTTCAACCAAACTTTTTGTTTCCGAATTATAACCTATCGAAACCTCGTAGCCGCCTTTTCTCGCTCCGCCTCCAGCTGCAAAATAACTCATAACATAAGCGCCAAGTTCAACATTTCCTTTTTTCTTGCTCGCCGCCAAATTTTCAATATTTTTAATCATAGCTTTAGCCCAAGGCTCGTCCGAAGTTATTCCTCCCGTCCAGCCAGTCGTCTGTCCGCCTATAGCCCAAAATATATCGCATTTCATGTATCTTATCCAATCGTAAATGGCATCATAATCGGTAAGCTCTCCCGTTTCAACGCTCGGCACTCTTTTTGTCGTCAAATCTATAGCGTATTCCAAAGTGGCTATTTTTTTAGTTTCTTTCGCTGGAGGAGATTGTCTTCCTTTTACGGTAAAATCTTTCGTGTATCCGTATATTCCTTTTTCGGTTTGAACCAAAACCACAGCTTGATATTCTCCCAAAGTTCCGCCGAAAGGATGCAAATAAGTTCCTTTATATTGCGAATTTTCAATTTTAAATACATTTATCGAATATCTGTCGTCTCCGTTTTTCCTAACAAGTTTATCCGACTTATATCTGACATAAATGCTTATATTTTTTACCTTATCCGTTGTGTAAATGGAAGCGTTTATTACAACTGGCTCGTATCTGAAAACGGATATTTTAGACAAATCGATTGCGACCCTTGGAGATTCTCGTCTTCTCGTATTTATTATAGCCGTATCAATCGCTTCGCTTAATTTGTCGGCTTTAGCGTCCGTAGTATTTGCAGAAAATACCAAAGCGGGCAATACATTTGGATTTGGCATATTTCCGTTTATCTCATCGGCGCTTAATAATAATTCTTGATTCAAAAGTTCTATATCGCTGCTCGCTATTATATTTTCTTTAAGATAAAAATCTCCAAAATCCACGGATAAATCGTAATCGTATACGGGTTTTACGGTAGATAAAGAAAGCGAATCGGGATTATACATATCTATTCTGCGAAATTGATTATCTTCGCTTAATTCGTAATGAGATTCGCTATTGTTTATTATGGTTATTCTCTCCCCTATTCCAAAAGTAAGCAATATGAGAGAGACGGTGATTAATAATAATAAAGTTGTGGCAATTATGCTATTTTTCATTTTTATAAATTATTCCTTTAATTATTTATTATTTTATATTTCATATATTATTCCTCGTATGTTTAGGATGTTTTGGATGCTTGTCAATCTGCTTTTTCAAATGCGAAGCGTCCACATGAGTATATATTTCCGTTGTGGTTATATCCGAATGTCCCAACATTCTCTGAACCGACCTTAAATCCGCTCCATGCTGTATCAAATGCGTAGCGAAACTATGTCTCAAAGTATGCGGATGAACATTCTTTTCAATGCCGCTTTTTCTCATAGTTTCTTTTACTATTTTCCAAATTCCGACTCTCGAAATCTTATCTCCTCTAAAATTCAAAAACAATTCTCTCGTGTTTTTGCCTTTCACCATAATCACTCTGCTAGTATGTATATATCTTCTTAATATGTCCAACGCGCTGTCGTTAATCGGAACTATTCTCTCTCTCTTGCCTTTTCCAAATATTCTCAAATATTTTCCTTCAAAAGATATGTCTTCTATTTTTAAAGAACAGAGTTCGGTTACTCTCAATCCAGAAGAATACATAAGCTCGAAAATCGCCTTATCTCTCAAACCTTTATCCGTTTTTTCGTTATGAACGGAAAGCAAATCGTCAACTTCGTTTGTGGTTAGAGATTCGGGCAAAATTCTTTTTAATCGTATAACTTCCAAATTATCGGTAGGGTTTTTTGAAATATAATTTTCCATTAGTAGAAATTTATAAAGATTAACTACACTCACTTTATTTCTTGCAACCGTTCTTACCTTAGAGCCTTGTTCCTTTCTTTCATCCAAAAATCTTTCAATATCGCTTCTTGCGACTTTTAATATCGTCTTTTTATTTCTGCTTAAAAAATCGAGATATATCGCTAAATCTCTTCCGTAAGATTCGAGAGTATTTGAGGATAAGCCCTTTTCCACTCTCTCGTAGTTTAAATACATTGATAGTATTTCTTGGTCCGAAATCTGTTTCACTGACATTGAAAATTGCCTCTTAATTAAAATATATACATAATAAAGTCAACATAAAAAATTTGTAGTATTTTGTTAACTTATATATATTATCGACAATGTTCTTTATTTATTTAAACATAATCTATATTTTAATTTAACTTAAACTATCCGCTTATAAGATAATAAAAAAATCCGAAATATTGTTTAAAAAATTTAAGCAATACTTCGGATAAATTTTTATTTTTTTATTTTTTAAATTTAAAGAATTTATTTTTTATTCAACATAAATTTAAATTATATCTGAACATCGGCATCGTAATTAATATCGTTAAAACCGAAACCATGCAAATGCAAATATTCGTCTCTAAACTGATTCAAGTCGGCGTTCGCTTTTAAAGTTTCGTTGTCTTTAACTTTATTCCAAGATTCCAAAACTTCTTTTTGAACATCGTCTCTGAGTTCCCAATCGTCAAGTCTTAATCTATGTTTTTCGTCCAATATAGCGCCTTTTCCTGAAAATAATTTTTCGTTAAACTGTCTATACATTTGTTCTATACAACCTTCATGGATTCCTTTATCTTTCATTATTTTGAATAGAATGCTTATATATAAAGGCATAGCGGGAATAACGGCGGACGCTCTCGTAACAACGGCTTTTGCAACGCTAACATAAGCATGTCCTTTTAGTTTTTCCTGCATAAGTTTATCCAATTCCAAAGCGGTATTTTCCAAATCGTCTTTTGCTTTTCCAATCGTTCCGTCTCTGTAAATGGCTTTAGTTATTTCGGGACCTATATAAGAATAAGCTATAGTCAAAGCGTTTTCGGATAACATATCGGCTTTAATCAAATCTTCAATCCATAATCTCCAATCGTCTCCGCCCATAACTTTTACAGTAGCTTTTATATCTTCTTCGGTAGCGGGGTCTATTTCCACATTTATAAGCTCTTCTTTCATGAAATCGACTCCGATTCCTTTATACTTTTGTCCCACAGGTTTTAAAGTGGAGCGATAAGTTATATTTTCTTTTTCGTCCTTTCTTATTCCCGTAGCCAAACTATAAATGAGAATGTCAATCTTTCCGCCGAAAAATTCTTTAGCTTCTTTTATTATATTTTCTTTTGAAGATTCTAAAAAAGCGTCTCCCACAATAGTTTTTTCTTTGAGTCCGTCTCGTTTTGCAAATTCGCTGAAAGCGTTATTATTATACCAGCCCGGGGTAGCCGTCTTTTCTTCGCTTGCCGCTCTTTCAAAAGAAACTCCCATAGTATTGGCGTTCAAACCGTAAGCCAAAACTATTCTGCTTGCAA
>NZ_SJDU01000518.1 GCF_005518285.1 Brachyspira catarrhinii
ATTTAATTATTCAAATATTCAATAAATAAATTATCAAGTCCTTCAACTATAAGTTTTTTTTGATTTTTATCAAGTTCTTTTTTCACGGCGTAAAGTATTTGAAGCCCCGCCAAATCGACATTAGAACCTTCGGGAAATTTTACCGTGATATCCTCGTTATAATTTGCGGCTTTAAAAACATTTTTGAAATATTTTCCCATAGTCCTAACATTAAGATTATCGTCTAATTCCATAACGGACATTTTAATACCTCCGATTAAATTATAATATATTATAAATCTATATTAAAATAAAGTAAAATCGCCGCTGTCGGCTCCTTCCTCTATATTTATATCGACATTTGGCGCGTTTTCTCCAGCTAAAATACTATTCGCTATCGTTCTCTCTTTCTTTATCGTATATGAATTTATAATATCCCAATATTTATCGCTCTCTATTTTCCAATCTTCAATTCCCAAAGAACTATAATATTTGTCTTTCTTTTCTTTTATAATGTTTCTCATTTTATCAAAAATATCCGTAATTTCGTTTATTTTCGCAAGCAAAGTATTCAAAGAATTCAAATCGATTAAAGTTTTATCTATTAAAACGAATAATTCCTTAGCATGATTTTCCAAACTTTTAACATTATTGTCTATTATATATTTCGATTCTTCGAGCCTTTTGCTAACATTTTCCGTCATAGATTCTATAAAATCATGTTCGTTGGATTGAGAATTGATACTTATTTTAAATTTATTTATAGATACTATTATATCCGCTTTAATGTCTTTAAATTGTTCCAAACATTCGTCTACCGTTTCCGTTATATTTGCGGCTATAGATTCGATTGTTTCTATAGAAAATGTTTGCGAGCTTGTAAAAACATCCGCATTTTTTTCAAGTTCTATTTTCGATAAAAAATTAATAGAATTAAAAGCCTTCGCTATATTTTTTGTCTCTAAAAACATATTTTCCAATTCTTCTATAGAATCTATTATTGTAGTATTATTGTCGGATATTTTATATTTATTCGTCAATGATAATTGAAAATTTTCCATATAAAGTTTGATAAAGTTAATATATTCTTCAAAAATAGAATTCGATACGGTAAAAGGAAATTCCGATTTTCCAGATTCCGTTCCTATCATATATTCCACTATCGTGTCTCTGTCTAGCGAAATGTCGGCTAAAATTTCCTCAAACTCTTTTAAACTCTTATATATAAAAGAATTCGTGTCGCTTATTTCTTTATGAATCGATTTAAAATTTTCTATAATCAAATTTAATACCAAATCGTCAAAAGTTAATAAATTTAATACCAAATCGTCAAAAGTTAC
>NZ_SJDU01000519.1 GCF_005518285.1 Brachyspira catarrhinii
AATGGCTTGAGCAAGATTTAGAAAAAAGTATGGAAGGTTTGGAAGAAGAGGATAAGACTATAATACTAAGAAATGTAAATGAAGCTTTAAAAGAAACTAAAAACGAACATTTAAAAATATTTGAAAAATATGAAAGAATGAAAGAAGAAAACAATAATTAAATTGGGGGAATAGTATGTCAAAAGAAATAAAAAATAATAAATATGATTTAACTACGGAAGAAGGAAGAGAAGCACTAATACAAGAAACAGCTGATGATATAAGAGATAATTCTTTAATAGGAGCTATAGAGTTTTCAGAAGGTTATGACAAAGTAGAAATAAATACAGATCATAAAGAAGTAAATGCTTTAAAAGAATATATAACATCAGATATAGATGATGAGAAAGATGAAGATGTAAAAAAAATGGTAGCTACTGCAATATATATAGCAGCTCAAAAAGGCTATTTAGGTGATGAAATGAAAGATAAAAATCCTGATGATATTGCCCGTATAGTTGATAATTCTTTAACTACTACAAAGGCTGCATATAAAGTTGCTAAATGTGAAATAGATGCAGAAGAAGTAGTTAATTATGTGGTTGATAGAACCACAGCACAAGTTGGCGAGATAGTAAGTACAAAGATAGAAGATTCAGCAACATCTACAGGAACAGCTATTGGTACAAAAATAGGTGAAAAAGCAGGAAAATCTGTTGGTGAGGCAATAGGAAAACATATAGGCGGTGCAATAGGTTCATCAATAAAAAAAGCTTTAGGTCCTATAGGAGCTGCAGTGGGAGCAGTTGTGGGGGCAGTGGCTGGAAGTACTGTAGGAAAAGCTACAGGAGGAGCTATTAAGAATGGAGTTGAAATAGTAGGTAAAGCAGTAAAAACTTTAGGACATACTATATTCAAAGCAGCTAAAGCTGTCAAAAATTTTGTAAGTAGTGCATCTGACTCTTTATTTGGCTGGCTTTTCCAATAATATGTGTTTTATATGAGGTAAAAAACAATAATGAAAAAAATGAAATTCGCTTTGCTTTTAGGAGATAAACCCTGCAGAAGTTTAGAAGATGTTATAGAAAATTTCAATGCAGAGGATATTATAAAAAATTTTGATAATGGTGTTTTACTAAGATGGTTTAAAACTTATGATTTAGATGAATTATATAATAAAGCTATTTCAATAGATAAAGATTCAGTAACAAAATTAAATGATTTATTAGATTTATTTTTTGATGATACTGCAAAAAAAGAAGAATTACTAAATAAATATAAAAAAGAGGAAAGAGAAAAAATAATACATCAAGAAGAAGCTAGAAAAAATTATAAATA
>NZ_SJDU01000521.1 GCF_005518285.1 Brachyspira catarrhinii
CCTAATGGTATATTATTTTAATAATTAAATATTCTTTTTGAAGTATTGCTAATAAAGTCAATTATGTATTTATCTTGAGGCTCATTTACTTTATAATATTCTAATAATTTTTGATATTCTGTTTTTATTGTGTTTATTATTTCTTTTTTATATTTTTTATTATTTTTCAAAATATTTTCTAAGTATGATGTTGTATTTCTTATTTTTTCCGTGTTTTTATTTGAACATGCTTTTATAAATTCTTCTATATAAATATTGAATATATTATCATTTTCTAAACTGCTGATAGATAGAATATACAATATAGTAGAGTTTCTGTTATTAATAAATATATCAAACTCATTAAAATCAATTAAATTATTTTTATATAGATAAAAAGCCATGGCTATAAAAATACTAAAGTTATTTTTCTTATTTTCTTCATTAGATAATTTTTTGTAATATTCCAATGCCGATTTTATTTCATCTGTCCAATCAAAGATTTCTTTTTTAAAATTACTTATATATAAATCAGTTTCTGCATGAACTTTGAAATATAAAACTCTAACATAAGAATCTATAATATCTTTGTTTTTAAATGCTTCTTTTATATGTTTTTCTATTTTTTTGTAATTATGATTTATTAATAAAACAGCAAATAGTAGTTTATAATTTTCATCTTTTTCCAAATTGTATAAATTATATATTTCATTTAGATATTTTTCTTCTAATAATTTGTATTTATGCATCGTTGTTATGATACTTTGTTTATTTATAAAAATTTCTTCTTTTGTATTGTTATTTAATATATTATAATAGCTTTTTATTAAATCATCAATTTCAAGTTTTAGTCTTATTCCAAAAGAACCCATATTATAATTAAGAGATGTTTCCAAAGCCCAATTTTCGTAATAATCTACAAAATTATCATAACATGTTATAAAAGGTTCTTCATAAAACTCTTCATCATAATAAACAACTTTTCCTCTATTTTCTCCAGTTACTATTAATCCTATAGAAGATGAACAGCCCAAAGTACCAAACCTTAATATTCCGTAATATTCAAAGTCTGTATTTTCTATATCATTAGCATTTCCTTCATTTACTTTTTTTGAATATTCTCTCATCAAATCTATTCTGCTGTCATATTTCAAATAATCAAAATACATATCTTCAAATTTATCCATACTATATCCATGACAAGCACCTCCGTTTCCTACTTCAGTTATAAACCAAAAATAATCTTCTGGCAGTTTGAATTCATATTTATTTTCTAATTCTATAACTTTATTTTTACTTATAGGAGGATTTAATTTATATTC
>NZ_SJDU01000522.1 GCF_005518285.1 Brachyspira catarrhinii
GTTCAAACATCTTTTTATTACCTTTATTTTTATTATAAAAACAAAGTGTAAAAAAAGATTTATACTATAGTTAGTTTATCGTTGTTTAGGAAATAAAAAGCCGACATTATTTTAATGACATTAATATATAAATACTATATTGACAATAATACTAATAACATATATTATATAATATATTAATTTAATTAATGGCTGGTTATATGTCTAATAATATTTTGCAATATAAAGAAAAAAGAATAGAACTTTATAAAAAACTGGAGGGAGAAAGAAAATCTAAATTACTTGTTTATATTACAGGCGATCGTAATGGGTGGGGAACTCGAATAGCAGAAGATGCCGCAGATTATATAGCAGAACATTTAGATATTATAGGTCCTGTAAATAAGATTTCATTATTTTTATATACTACAGGGGGAAGTACTCTTGCTGGTTGGAATATTGTAAATCTTATAAGACAGTTTTGTAAAGAATTAGAAATAATAGTTCCCAATAAAGCAAGAAGTACGGGTACATTAATGTGTTTGGGAGCTGATAATATTATAATGACCAAACAAGCTACATTAGGTCCTATAGATCCTAGTGTCAATAATCCTTTAAATCCAGAAATTCCTAATATGCAAAATCAAAGGTACCCTGTTAGCGTGGAAGCTATTAAGGGATTTATTGAATTGGCTAAACATGAATTGGCTATTAAGGATGATAATGCTTTAGCTTCTATATTTGGAACTTTAGCAGAGAAAGTACACCCTTTAGTTTTAGGAGAAGTATATCGTGCTATAGGACAAATACAAATGTTGGCACGTAAATTATTAAGACATCAAGTAACAGATGAAGTTAAAATACAAAAAATTATATCTTTTTTATGTAGTGAATCAGGCAGTCATGATTACACTATTAATAGAAGAGAAGCTAAAGAGGAATTAGGGCTTAATGTAGAAACTCCATCTGATGAATTATATAAATTGATAAACGATATTTATTTATCAATAAAAGAAGAACTTGAACTTCAAAAAAATTTTGACCCTAATTTAGATACTGATATTAAAGAAAAAAAATTCCTTATAAAGAGAGCATTAATTGAAAGTATATATGGGAAAAGTAATGTATTTATATCTGAAGGATTATTTAGAAAAACAATAGTTCCTGTTAATATTCCTGTCGCACAATTGCCTAATTTTAACAAGATTCCATCAGCGGAAGTGGTTCAAATACAAAAAATTTATGAAGGATGGCTTAGTATATGATAAATTATAATACTTATAACAATATATGTTTAGATAATTGCTATAATGAAACAGATAATA
>NZ_SJDU01000523.1 GCF_005518285.1 Brachyspira catarrhinii
GAAATCGCTATAATCGGAATTAATGCGTAAATTTTTTTATTTATATTTTTCATTAATTAATCTTCCTTTAATTTTGAATTTTTGTCTATAATACCATAAATTTTTAAAATTTAAACTAAAATTTATAAAAATTTAAAATAAAAAGTAAAAATTGATTACACTAAATTAAAAAATTTTTTATACCCCAAAAAATTGTAGTATTTGTATTATTTTAATTATTAAGTTTTCTAAAAATAGCAAAAATAGGCAAAATTTAGTGTAAAAATACTTGACAAATTCTAAATTTATTCCTATAATATAAATAGATAGAATAAATAACTTAAGCGAAAGGAGGCTTAAAATGACAAAAAGATTAATATGTGTTTTGGCGGCTTTAACGGTTATCGGTTCGGCTACATTATTTGCCGATTGGTATATACCGTTGGACCAAGTGCCAGCTGCGGTATTGGCTACGGCTAAACAAACTTATCCGCAAGCTGAAGTATGGGCTGTAAAGATGGAACATTACAATGTCTATGAAGTGAAGATATCCAATATGATGGAACTTTACATAGATGTTAATGGCAATCTTTTAGGGCAAGAATTTGACGACTAATTATAAGGAGGCGCTACAATGAAAAGATTAATATGTGTTTTGGCGGTTCTAACGGTTATCGGTTCGGCTTCGTTATTTGCCGATTGGTATATACCGCTAGACCAAGTGCCAGCTGCGGTAATGGCTACCGCAAAAAAGACTTGTCCAGAAGCGGAAGTATGGGCGGTCGAAATGGAAGCCTATAATGTCTATGAAGTAAAAATGAGCAATTTCATGGAGCTTTATATAGATGTTAATGGCAATCTTTTAGGACAAATGGGACCAATGGGTCCGTATGGAACAACTAATTATTAAGGAGGTTTTACAATGAAAAGATTAATATGCGTTTTAATTGCTTTGACGGTTATCGGTTCGGCTTCATTATTTGCCGATTGGTATATACCGTTGGACCAAGTGCCAGCTGCGGTAATAGCTACGGCTAAAAGAACTTATCCGCAAGCTGAAATATGGATGGTTGAAATGGAACACTATAATGTCTATGAAGTAAAGATGTCCAATATGATGGAACTTTATATAGATGTTAATGGAAATCTATTATACCAAAAATGGGACGATTAATTTTAAGGAGGTTTTAAGATGACAAAAAAATTATTAATTTTAGGTTTAATTTTAGGTTTAAGTTCGAGCATGGTTTTCGGAGATTGGATAGTTCCAGTTTCTTCATTACCTCAAAAATCGAGAGCTTTTATAAACTCCACTTTTCC
>NZ_SJDU01000524.1 GCF_005518285.1 Brachyspira catarrhinii
TTAAAATCGGTTAATGTTAGAACATTTTTAAAATCGGTTAATGTTAGAACATTATTAACAAAGACTGGAGAAGGAAAACAAGGCGCGCAATTTAGGATGGGATTTGATTATATATTAAACGAAGGATACGATGGAATAATAACTATAGACGGAAATAATAAAGACGGCGTAGAATATATAAAGGATTTTATTTTTAAATTAGACGAAGGTTATCAATTTATACAAGGCTCAAGGTTTATAAAAGGAGGCGTTCATAAAAATACTCCATTATTTAGATATTTAGCTGTAAAATTTATACATGCTCCGTGGATAAGCAAAATGTCGGGTTTTCATTATACCGATACCACTTCGGCATATAGAGGAATATCAAGCGAAGTTTTACTGGACAAGAATATTAATATTTTTAGAAATATTTTTTCAGGATACGAATTATTATTTTATATGTCGGTAATGATTCCTAAAGTCGGATATAAAACTTGCGAAATACCAGTTTCGAGAATATATCCTAAAAATGCCAAAACTCCTACAAAAATATCTTTTAAAGAAAATTTTAATATAATAAAAACACTATATAAACTTAATAAAGGATTGTATAATAATAAATAAAAATATTATGCAATTGCATGTTTAATAATATTATCAGGCTTGTCTTTTTCAATAGGACTTTTAATGAACGCTATAAACAAAGTGTTAAGCGAGAATAGGAGGTTTAAATATAACTGCCAATAGTTAAAATGTTGAATATTTTGACAATTCTATTTTACTATTATATAATATAAAAACTTAAAAATTAAAAAATAAATGATAAACGATAGGCTTTTATATGTATGAAATGAAAACGGTTGTAAAAACGAGTCAAATAGACAAAGACGGACTTTTAAAAACTTCTTCAATATTCGATATTATGCAAGATTGCTCTTTTTTTCAATTGGACAGCGAGAGCGAACTAACGAATTATTTTAATCAAAATAATATTAGTATGTTTCTTATTTCAAGGCAAGTCGATATTTATAAACTTCCAAAATATAGTGAAAAAATTATCGCCCGAACTTATGTTTATGAATGCAACGAGGCTTACGGCTACAGAAACACGGTAATTTACGATGAAAATAATAACGAGCTTGTCGTTTGTTATGCAATCGGCGGATTTGTAGATTTGACGAATTCAAATTTGGTGAGAATCCCAAAGCCGATTATTGACGGAGTTAAATTCGATAAAAAAATTGAAATGAATTATTTGCCAAGAAAAATAAAAGTAGACAATAAAAATTTTAAAGAAGTAGACAGA
>NZ_SJDU01000525.1 GCF_005518285.1 Brachyspira catarrhinii
TCGTTTGCCAGAATCATAAACTGCTCTTTTATATTTTCCGCCGCTTAAAGTATGAAATATCAAAGTTTCTTTTTCGGACGATACGATTATCTCGTCTCTGCCGTCCATATCAAAATCGATTTCTTTTTTTATAAAATAATTTTTTCCGTAAATATTTTTTTCGGATATTGAAGTCGATTTTATCAAATTGGAATATGTGGAATGTCGCAAATTATTCAAATATAATCCGCCGAAAGTTCCATGCCAATAAGGGCAGTTGCATTGTCCTTGAAGCAAATAATCCAAAGCCGTTTCTTTATCTTTATTATTATTTTTACTTTTATCAAATTCTTCAAAAACATTAGACGCGTAAATCATTCTTTTATTCATTCGATTGCTTTCCGAATATTTTGAAAAATAATTTCTCCAAAAACCGCCTCGCATGAATCTTGTTATAATATCGTTTTCCGAAGATTTTTTTAATTCTTCAAGTTTTGTATGGAATTCGTCTTGCACTTTAGCGGGCAAAACCCAAGTAAGCATTTCCTCGTAAGAACCCGTAGGAATATATATTTTTGAAATCGGAGAGAATTTTTGCATATACTCGCTATAAGTCGTAGTTTTTATAATATCTTTTTCTTCGCTTAAAGCCTCGAAAAATTTTTCAAGCCACTTGTCTTCGTAAACCCATTTTTGAGTGCCAGGCCAATCTCCGTATTTTTCGCCATCGTCATGCAAAACTACGACTCTGTCTCCCTCTTCGGTTGCAATCAATTTTAAATATTCGATGGATTTTTCGACTTCCCTAAACGGTATCAAATAGCGAAGTTCCTGCGAAATTGGAAAAATATTTAATTTATAATTTTCGTTGTCCGTTATGAAATAGCCAAAAATATTTTTTGTGTCTATTCCCGTAGTCAAAAATTGCGAATCGTCAAGCATAATATATTTAATTTCGTTTTTCGCCAGATTTTTAACCAAAGTCGGCTCCCAAACTCTTTCGGCAATCCAAGCTCCTTTAGGATTAAAATCGAATTTATCTTTTATATAATTATTCAATTTTTGTATTTGAATATCTTTATCCTTATCGGGAATTGAAGGCATAATCGGTTCGTAAAAACCTCCGCTTTGAATTTCGATTCTTTTTTCTTTTACAAGATTTTTTAATTTTTCAATATGTTCGGGATGATTTTTTTCTATCCACAACAAAAGGCTTCCCGTGTAGTGAAAATTAAATTTTATTTCTTTATATTTCTCTAATATTTCCAAAAAAGGTTTATAAGCTTTT
>NZ_SJDU01000526.1 GCF_005518285.1 Brachyspira catarrhinii
ATAAAAGATAATAAAACTTCCCGTATATTATCGCTTGAATTCGATTTTTTGTCAAGCGCGTATTTTATAGATTTTGCCACACTTCCGTAAGAATATTGCAAAGCCAAAGCCGTTTTTTCCTCGTCAAATTTTAGTCTTTTCATTAAAACTTCTCTCAAGGTTTTTTCTGACAAAGGAAAAAATTTCAATTCCATCATTCGCGACATTAAAGGTTTCATTCCGTCTTGCGTGAGTTTATTCGTATCTGACGCTATTAAAATAAAAATATTATTGTCGGACGGCTCTTCCAAAGTTCTTAAAAAAATATTTGGCGCTCTCTTATCCATTAATTCTATTCCTTCAATAATGATTATTCTTTTCTTTCCGAGTCGCGGTTTTCTGTAAGTCATTTCTATAATATTTCGGACAGTGTCAAGCGGAATAACCGTGTGAATTATATTATAGTGAATTTTTTTTAAAGCGTCAAAAAAATTTCCTTCTATAGAATATTTTTTTTTGCCTCCTTTATTTTTTACAATATCAATTGCTTCTTTAGATTTCGCTCTAAATATGGAATCTATATATTCAATATTGTTTTCGTTGATTTCGTTTAAAGTATAATTAACCGCCAAATAATAAGGCTCTATTAAAGCGTAGCGCGAAGTTTCTTTTTTCTGCCCGAGCATATATTCTTTAGGTTCGTTTGCTGGATAATTATCGTAGCTATCGAAAATCATCGATTCGACTTTATAAAGAATGGAACGGCATGCCGTGTAAAAATCGTTAAACAAGTAAGGCAGTTTGTATTCCAAATATTGATTAAAATATATTTCGGCGTTTCTAAATCTTTCGTCCGTTCCTGCGACAATCACATCGGGATGTTTGTATTTGTCAATCGTTTTACAGGATTCGCATTCTCCGCAGTAAGTTCCGTTTTCTCTTTCGCATAAAATCGCTTTCGCATAATTTAAAGCGCTTTCAAATTTACCTATTCCTTCCTCTCCGTAAAATAAATAAGCGTGATGCAATCTTCCGCTTTTATAAATTCCCGACATTATTTTTAACGGGACGCTCTGCCCTAATACTTTAGCCAAAATTAGTTTCCTAAATTTTAATTTTTATTTAATTTGCGATTTTTTAATTTTATCATAATTAATGAAAATGACAATTATTAAAGTTTATAAATTTGTAAGTCGATTCGTCAAAAAATAACAAGAATACAAGAATATATACAAAATATAAAAAATATATATAATAACATAAAATAAATTTTAAGGCT
>NZ_SJDU01000053.1 GCF_005518285.1 Brachyspira catarrhinii
GACAAAAGCGATAGAGGAATACAAAAGATTTACTTCGGACGATAAACTTATGCGAGCCTACGCCGCAAGAGACGCATTTTTAGTAGGACAAAAAATGATGTTATCGAGAGAACGACAAGAAGGCATAAAAGAAGGCGAAGAAAATAAAGCAATCTCAATAGCCAAAACCCTAAAACAAATGAATATGGACGATGCCTCTATAAGTAAAGCTACGGGTTTAACCCTTGAAGAAATTCGCAAACTGCGTCCAGACGGAGAAAAACTTTAATTTAAATTTTTATTTTACCGTATTATCTCCAAATATTACAAACAATTTTTTAAAATTTTAATTCAAATCTAATCAAAACAATTTATAAATTTTTTAGTTTTTATCTTAAAAATTGTTCCAAATCAAATTACTACTATATGAATTAGAATTTAATGAATTTTATATATATTACCATATATACCATTTTGACAAATAAAATTATTCTGTTATAATTATATTTATGAAAGATAATATTGAAGTAAAGAAATTAAGCGACTTATTTGCCAGATATTTATTCGGCAGAAACGGAAGCGAAGACTTATTAGAAGATTTAGTCAACGCAACTTTGAGCGATTTTAATTTTGAAGAAGTTAAAGACTTAGAAATTATTGACCCTTTCAATCTATCGGAAAATATTGATTTGAAGGAATCGATAATAGATGTTAAAGCGAAAACAAAAGACAATAAAACAGTAATTATAGAATTTCAACTATGCGGAAATAGAAATTTTTTAGATAGAGTTTTTTATTTCAATATCATCTTTATTATTTTTCATAATTATATTATATAATAAAACTATTTATTTGTAAATGTAAATTATTTAATTAAAATCTAATTATAAATTATACATATAGTTTTATAAAAAATGTTAATAAAGAATTGATATAAAAAATAAATGTTATATAATAATATATTATGAGAATAAAAATATTAGTCGCATATCATAAAAAAACTACTTTATTTAAAAATGATATTTTCGTTCCTATTCATTTGGGAAGAACTTTGAAAGAAAAAGAAACAAAAGACGGCGAAATCTTAAATGAAGATTATAATTGGCTTATTGACAATATGATTGGAGACGATACGGGAGATAATATTTCGAATAAAAACAGAGAATATTGCGAGCTTACGGGAATATATTGGGCTTGGAAAAATTACGATAAATTGGGAAATCCCGACTATATTGGTTTTATGCATTATAGAAGATTATTTATATTAAATAATAGTTATACAGAAAATAAAAAAGCGGATTTTTGCAATATGATAAGGATATGATAGTCTTGATAAAAACTATCTTGCTAATCTTGGATTAAATATTGATAATATTTTAAGAATATTAGATATAAATAAGGGCATAGTTTGTTCTAATATTAACGATTCCACAGTTCATCATTATTATAGTAATTTTGACATTATAGAGCAAAACTACGATAGATTTTGTGAAGAAATAAAAGAATACAGAAAAGATATTTTAAGCAATATAGATAAATATTTAAATGGTAAAGAGCATTTTTGGTCTAATATGTTTATTGTTCCAAAAGATATATTTTTTGATTATTGCGAGTTTATATTTAGTTTTTTGTTTCATTTTAAAGATAAAATAAAATTTCATAATCCATCAATATTTGAAAAAAGAACTATGGGATATATAGGCGAAATATTAACGGGTATATATTTTACTAATTTAAATTATAGCAAAAAAGTCGAGTTAATATCATTTCCTATTTACTTTATAGAAAATACGGATTTGGAATGCGATATAAAACCAGCATTCAAAGATAAAAATATAACCGTATGTTTTTCGAGCGATAATAATTATATTAAATATATTTCAGTCGCTATAGAATCTTTAATTGAGCATTCGGATAAAAACAATAATTATGATATTTTGATTTTTGAAAAAGAAATTAAACGACATTTTAAAGATAAAATTTTATTACAAATATCAAAACATAATAATATAAGCATAAGATTCATAAATATAAAAGTTTTGGCTAATAAATATTTAAGCAATATTAACAAAACTATCAATCATTACAACGAATCTATTTTTTATAGATATTATATTCCTCAATTACTAAAAAAATATAATAAAGCAGTATATTTGGATTGCGATTTGATTATTTTAGACGATATTGCAGATTTATATAATATTGATTTGGAAAATAATTCGCTTGGCGCCGTTAGAGATATAGAAATGCATAGATGGTTAAAAGATAGAAAAATCAGGCAAGAAAAAATAGATTTTAATAATAATATGGGAATAAAAGATTCTACAAAATACTTTAATTCTGGCGTATTAATTATGAATCTTGAAAAAATGAGAGAGCTAAACGCTACTAATAAACTTATAAATATTACGCTTGATAAATTAAAAAATATATAGGTAGGAGACCAAGATGTATTAAATGGATTTTTTTATGACGATGTAAAATATATAGATACGAGTTGGAATATAGAATGGATAGTTCAATTAAAAATTAAAGATTGGGCTATTGAAATTGATGAAAAGTCATATATTGCATATAAAAACGCTTTGAGAAACCCTAAAATAATACATTATTGCGATATTTATAAACCTTGGAAATCTCCAGAATTAGAATTAGCCAATATTTGGTGGCAGTATGCTCGTAAAACTTCTTTTTATGAAGATATAATTTATAATAATGCTACTAATAATCATTATAATATTACTAATAATAGATTTAGTATAGCCGATTTTATTTTATCGGTAGAAAATTCTAATAATTATATAACAATAATGATTTTAGGGATTAAACTAACGATAAAAAAGAAAATTTTTGTAGATAATAAATTTTATGAAAGTAAAATAGATAGGATATTTTCTATATATGAGAATGGTAAATATAGAAGATTAACTGTTTTTGGAATTAAGATAACTTTGAAAAAATAAAAAAGTATTGATAAATTTGTTATTATATAGATATAGGATATTTAAAAGAAACACAAGATTAAATCAAAAAAAATAACATGAAAAACAAAAGTATAGAAATACTACAAAAAGAAAAATGTTCGGGTTGTAGCGCGTGCTATCCCGTTTGCCCGACTAACGCCATAACGATGGAATATGACGAAGAAGGTTTTTTATATCCGATAGTAAACTACGAAAAATGCACCAACTGCGGTTTATGTTCCAAAGTTTGCCCAGAATTAAATTTTGAATTCGACAATAAAAAAACTCCTAAATGCTACGCAATGCAGGCGGCGGACGAAATAAGAATGAAATCTTCTTCGGGCGGAATGTTTACGATACTCGCGGATTATATATTTGAAAGAAACGGTTTCGTTTGCGGAGTTGCTTTCAATAAAAATGAAAATTGGAAAGTCGAGCATATCATAATCGACAAAAAAGAAGACTTGGACAAATTGCGAGGCTCAAAATATGTTCAAAGCGATAAAAAAGATATTTTCAAACAAATAAAAGAATTGTTGAATAAAGATAAATATGTATTGTTCAGCGGATGTCCTTGCGAAGTCGCGGGATTAAAAAATTATTTGAGGAAAGATTACGATAAATTGATTTTGGTAGATTTATTATGCGCTTCAACAGAATCGCCTAAAATATGGGAAAAATATTTAAAAGAAAATTTTGCAGATAATAAAATACAAAACATTACATTTAGAGATAAATCGTCTTTCGGATGGACTTTACAGTTGAATGTGTATTTTGAAAACGGAGACTCTTATAGAGGAAATAATTTTCAAAACGAATATTGCAGATTTTTTTCTTCGCATATAATGTCAAGGAAATCCTGCTATAAATGTTCTTTTTCTTCATTGCCGAGAGTGGGCGACATAACCATAGGCGATTTTTGGAATATAGACAGATACGATAAAAATCTTGACGACAGAAAGGGAACTTCTTTAATCCTTTCAAACAATTCTAAATCGGATATCTTTTTAAAAGATATTATTAATCATAATGAAAATATTATTCTTTATAAAGAAATTCCCTTAAATTTTATAAAAGAGACATGCAACTCTTACGGATTATTTGAAAAAAGAAACATGAAGATAAACAATAGAGATATATTTTTAAAGAAATTAAAATTATTCGATTTCAATAAAGTCGTTCGTCATTTTTTGGATGGTAAAGCGGATGTCGGTTTGGTAGGTTTTAATGGGAATACAAATTACGGCAGTATATTGAACACATATTCTATTTATAATAATTTAGAAAAATTGGGTTATGATGCTACGCTTGTTTTCTTTTTGCCAAAGTCAGTTAAACATATAAACCTGTCCAATAAAAAGTTTTATAAAAAATATTTTACTTTCACAAAGCCTTATCAAAATAAAAATGAAATGGGCGAATTAAATAATAAAATGGATATTTTCATTGCGGGAAGCGACCAAATATTCTGCTATGGTGCCGAATATTATTGGAGTCCTGAAGGCATTAAAGATGATGGAATAAAAAATATTTATTATTTAAGTTTTGCAAATTTGGATAAAAATTTAATTTCGTTTGCGTCAAGTTATGGCAGAAACGATTATTACGGCGATTATAAAAATAGATTAATGACGAGTTATGATTTAAGCAGATTTGACCATATTTCCGTGAGAGAAAAAGACGCTATAGATTTAGTGAAGAGATTATTTAATATAGAAAATGTCGAGCAAGTTATAGAACCTGTATTTATTTTGGATTATGAAGAATGGGATAAAATTATTGCCGATTCTTCATTGAATCATAAAGGAAAATTGGCGTATTATTTTTTAGACCCAAACGAAGAAAAAGATGAAGCGGTAAAATATATATCCGAAAAACTTGATATTGAAACCATAGACGCTGGCGGTAATTTTTTCAGAGAAGTTGAAGATTTTCTTTATATAATGAAAAACGCCGATTTTGTAATAACCGATTCTTTTCATGGAACATGCTTTTCTACAATATTCAAGAAACAATTTATATCGTTTTTGAATAAGGGAAGAGGCGAAAGCAGATACGCGCTTTTTGAAGAATTGAAATTGCAAAACAGGATTATAAATAATTTTGACGAATTGAAAAATAAAAAAGATTTGTTTGAAAAAATAGATTATACTGAAACTTTTGAAATAATTAATAAAGAAAAAGAGAGAGCTATTCTTTGGCTTAAAAACGCTTTAGAAAATAAAAGAGATAAGAAAATAACTCCGCAATTATCAATAATTGAATATTTGATTTACGAGAACGATTCTTTAGATTTGAAATTAAAAGAAGCGAATAACGAAATAATTAATTTACAAAATAGAAACTCTGATTTGCAAAATAATATCAATAATAATTTAAAAGAATTGAATAGCGATTTAATGAATAATATCTACAAATTGAATGATAGTTTAATAAATAAGATTAATGAAAAACAAAATTGGATAAAATTATTTGGAATATATAATACTAAAGAATATTTAATATTTTATTTCTTTGGAATTAAGATTTCGTTTAGGATGAATGAGGAAAGAGTTAATAAGTTGGCTTGGTGGATACCGATTAGAAAGTGGAGGGATGAATTTAGAAGTAAATTCTTTGATAAATAGTTGACATTTTATTTAAATAATATACAATATTAAAAAATAAAAAATTACTTCGCTTATTTAATGATTATTAAAATTTATTATTGATAATGTAAAAATTAAATAGGCTTTGTCCAAGGAGTTAAAAAAATGAAAGAATATGAGATTCTATTTGTGACGGAGATAAACGATTCTCTGCATCAAAAAGCGAAAGAGCATATCAAAGCGATTTTTCACAACTACAATGCCGAAATATTTGACGAATCCGATTACGGCGTTTATACTTTAAGTTATCCGATTCGCAAAGTAAATCAAGGCAAGTATTATTATTACCATTTCAGATGCGATGGAAAAAGTTTGGAGGCTATCGAAAAAGAATTGCGTTATGAACTTAGCATTTTAAGATTTATAATCGTTCGACTTGACGAAATCGTTGAGAAGGAAGATAGCAAAAAAGCTGAGAGAAGAAAAAGAAGAGCGGAATGGAGAGAAAAACGAATTAGAGAATATAATAATTCTAATAACGAAGAAGAGGAATCTTATGGCTTCAGATTTAAATAATATAATGTTGATAGGAAGGCTTACGAAAGACCCCGAGTCGAAATATTTGCCGAGCGGAAGCGCTGTCGTTGAATTTTCAATAGCGAATAATTATTATATGAGCAGTAAAAATTCTACCGAAGTGAATTATTTTGATGTTGTGGCTTTTGGGAAAATGGCGGAAACGGTTGCAAAATATCTTACCAAAGGAAAGCAAGTGGCGATTAGCGGAACTTTGAGACAGGACAGATGGCAAGATAAAGACACAAACGCCACGAGGTCGAAAGTTAGAATAATTATGCAATCTATGCAAATGCTCGGTTCTGCGGGAGGAGGCGTTAATAATATGGATGCAACTTATACTCCTACTACGCCAAGCGGAGCGGATGTGGATTTGGGCGGTTTTTCGGACGATGACGAAGTGCCGTTTTGATTAGTTTAAGTTTTTAGAATAAATTTTTAGGAGAATAAAAATGGAATTAGAAAATAACGATTTAGAAAATAAAGAAAATGAAAATACTGAAAATAATTTTGAAAATAACGATATTCAAAATGTCGAAAGTAGCGAAAATTTTGAAAACAATTCGGAAAATAGCGGAGAAGAGGAAAGATACAGAGGCGGAAGAAGGCATTATTACAGAGATAGAAATTCGGACGAAAAGGATATTAACTTTCAAAATAATCCAAGAAGAAGATATTTCAAAAAGAAATTCTGTTTTTTCTGCAAGAACGATATAGATATTGTCGATTATAAAGACATGAAACTTTTGAAAAGATATGTCAAAGAAAGCGGAAAAATCGTTCCAAAACGACTAAACGGAACTTGCGCAAAGCATCAAAGAATGGTGACGAAGGCTATAAAAAGGGCGAGAAATATAGCGCTTTTGCCTTATGAAACGAGATATTAATCAAAATTTAAGTTTCTTGTATAAAAGGGCTATTATGAATAATAATAGCTCTTTTTTATTTAATAAAATAATAAATAATCTAATTGTCAAAATATTTATAACCTTTTAATTTATCGTTTCCATTTTTTACTCGCCTTGAAAAAATTTAATCTCAAAGCGTTCGTCACAACGCAAACCGAACTTAAACTCATTGCAAGCGCCGCAAATATGGGATTTAAGAGCAAATCTTCTCCCATTATCGCCACTAAAAAATTTCCGATTACCGAATCAATCAAACTTTCTCTAAATATATGCAATAATCCCGCTGCCACTGGAATTCCCAAAACATTATAACAAAAAGCCCAAAAAAGATTCTGTTTAATGTCTCGCATAGTCGCCTTGCTTAATTCTATAGCCGTCACAACATCTTTTGTTTTCGATTTTACCAATACTATATCGGCGCTTTCAATCGCCACATCCGTTCCGCTTCCAATCGCTATTCCCACATTCGCTTGAGTCAAAGCGGGCGCATCGTTTATTCCGTCTCCAACCATCGCTACTATATAATTTTTATCTTGAAGTTTTTTCACTTTGTTAGATTTTTCTTCGGGCAAAACTTCCGAAAGAACGATATCGATTCCCGTTTTGTTTGCAATCGCGTTTGCCGTGTTTTTATTGTCTCCCGTTATCATAACAGTTTTTATATTTAATTTATGAAGTCTATTTATCGTGTCAACGCTGTCTTTTTTCAATTTATCGGCGCAGGCTATTATTCCTAAAAATTTTCCGTCTTCGACTACATACATTGGAGTTTTTCCTTCTTTTGAAAGTTTTTCCGTTTCGTTAAAAAAAGATTCTACCGATATATTTTCTTTTTCCATCAATTTTTTATTTCCGATTAAAATTCTTTTTTTGTCTATAATAGCGTCTATTCCAAATCCCGATAAAGCTTTGAAATTTTCTATCGGCAGAAGATTAATATTTTTTTCTCTCGCTTCTCTAACTATAGCTTCTCCCAAAGGATGCTCGCTTCCGTTTTCCGCGCTTGCGGTTAAAAGTAATAATCTTTCTTTATCGCTTTTATCTTCTGAAATAATATCGGTAAGATAAGGTTTGCCTTCCGTCAATGTTCCCGTTTTATCGAACATAATCGCGTTTATTTTTTGAGACAATTCCAAAGCTTCCGCGTTCTTAAATAAAATTCCAAGCTCCGCTCCCTTTCCCGTTCCAACCATTATTGCCGTAGGAGTGGCAAGTCCCAAAGCGCATGGACAGGCGATAACCAAAACCGATACAAATACGGTTAAAGAAAAAACAAAATTATGAATGGCGATAAACCAAGCGATACCAGAAATTAAAGCAATTGTTATAACCGCTGGGACGAAGTAGGAAGAGACGACATCGGCAATATGCGAAATCGGAGCTTTTGAGCCTTGAGCGTCTTCCACTAATTTTATTATTTGAGCCAATGCCGTATCTTCTCCGACTTTTGTAGCTTTAAATTTGAAAGTTCCCGTTTTATTTATCGAAGCGCCGACTACTTTATCTCCAATATTTTTTTCTATAGGAATACTCTCTCCCGTAAGCATAGATTCGTCAACCGAACTGTAGCCTTCTATTATCTCTCCATCAATTGGAATTTTTTCTCCAGGGCGAACTATCAAAATATTTCCAACTTTTAAATCTTCAATTTTTATTTCTTTTTCTTCGCCGTTTTCAATTATTCTTGCAGTTTTAGGTTGAAGTCCCATAAGTTTTTTTATCGCCTCTCCCGTTTTTCCTTTGCTTCTTGCCTCCAAATATTTTCCAAATTGAACGAGCGTGATTATAACCGCAGCCGATTCGTAATATAAATTATCTCCATGAGGATTCAGTCCGATAAAAGACAAAATACTCGAATAAACGCTATAAACGAAAGACGCCGTAGTTCCAATCGCAACGAGCGAATCCATATTTGGCGAACCTCTAAATAAAGCTGGAAATCCCAAAGTATAAAATTTATAACCCGAAATCATAACGGGAACGCATAATATAATCGCGACTATCGAAAATATTTGAGGATTTGAATGATGCGACAAAATTTCTGGCAGCGGAAGTTTTACGAATTTTATCATTGGAGACATCGAAATATAAAATAAAGGAATAGAAAATATTGCGGAAATTATCAATCTTATTTTTTGTTCTTTAATTTCTTTCGCTTTTTTCTCCGAAATATCTTCTTCTTTTCCCACGACTTGATAACCCGCTTTTACTATCGTATTTACAATATCTTTATATTTTAATTTTTTGTCGTCAAATACCAAAACTGCTTTTTCTGTCGCTATATTAACTGCAGCCGATTCAACTCCTTCGGTTTTTTTCAAAGCTCTTTCAACCGCTCTCGAACATGCGGCGCAATGCATCCCGCCGATTCTTAATGTCATTTTCATTTTTGTATCCTAAAAATAATTTTTTATAATTATTAATTTTTCTTTAATTTTTAATAATTGTTAAAGTTATCTAACAATTATAACATAATGATTTTATTTGTCAAAATTTATTTATTTTATACTATATGTATATTATTAAAGTTTTAAATTTATAAGTCGATATTTTTATAAAAAAATTATATAATTTTTACTTGACTTTTTTATAAGTTTGTTATATTATATATAGATTGAATAAAGAGAAGTTATAGAGAAGTCATTACGAAGGAGTAAAACGACTGAAGTAATCCAAATAGGGAAAAGCGCTTTTTCTGACAACAATGGGCTGAAGCCACATTGTTATAAGGATTGGATTGCTTCACTCACGCTCGCAATGACAATTTAGTAAGTGGAAAGTAGTTGACAAATTTATAAAATTTGTTATTATATAAATAGATTAAATAATAAAATAAAAGCACTTTTAAGCGAAGCGGTTTTTATAGTGAAGAAGGGAATTAATTTTCATATTGGTATAAAAAAGATGGAATTAGAAATAAAGTATGAGG
>NZ_SJDU01000527.1 GCF_005518285.1 Brachyspira catarrhinii
CCTATGATAACGGAGTAGTAAATAACTATTCCAAAACATGTAAACACTTGCAACCAACCGAGCCATTCCCAAGAAGGATTTAAAAATTTAAATGCCCCAGGCGCGCTTTTATGAGTTTTATGTCCCATAGAAAATTCCAAAACCATAATAGGAATTCCCGCCGTAAACATAGCTATTAGATAAACTATCATGAAAGCTCCGCCCCCGTTTGAAGCGACCATATAAGGAAAACGCCAAATATTTCCCAAACCTACAGCCGAACCTATTGCCGCCAATATGAATCCCGCTCGAGTTCCCCATTGACCTCTGTGATGATTATGACTCATTTTTTAACTCCTTGTTTTTAATTAAAATTTTATCTAATATAATATATAAAAAAAGATAAAATATCAATACTCTATATAGAAATTTTTATATAGAATTTATATAAATAACGCTTGAAAAATATATATAAAAATTTATAATTCATAAAAAATTATTTATTAAAATACTTATGAAGAAATTTATTGTATTTATAATATTATCTTTTTTGATTATATTTGAATTGTCTTATTCGCAAAATGCCGTTTTCAAACCTTTTAGAAAATTATACACTATTCAAACCGAAAAATTTGAAATAATCTTTCCAATGGAATCGAGAAGAACGGCGGAAAAATTGGCAAAAATTGCGGACGGAATTTATGAAGAATATTCTAAAATTTTAAATAGCGAAGTTAATTTCAAAGTGAATGGAAGAATTCCCGTGACTATTACTCCCGATGTAAATGTATTTAACGCTTACGCTACTCCGCTATTTCCATATTCCGCTATAACGATATACGACTCTGCTGGAATTAATGAAGCCACTTATAACATGGAAGACACATTAGCCGCCACTTTTCTTCATGAACTTGTCCATTTATTCAGTTTAGCTTCTGAAAATGCTGGCGCTCAAACTAAAGTATTGGGAAATTGGGCTACTCTTCAATGGTTGAATGTCCCGCTATTTATGATTGAAGGAGTTACGGTAAGTATTGAAAGTTATAAAGGTTTCGGAAGAGCGAACGACCCTTTAATCAAACAAATATTAAGACAAGATATTTACGAAGGAAAATTTAAAACTCCTATACAGGCAAGCGGTTTTTGGAGCAAAAGACCGTCTGGAGTTTACTATCTTTACGGCGGACTCTTTTCAAAATATTTGATAGATAGATTCGGAATTGAAAAATATAACGAATTATGGAATGTTATGAGAAAGAAAAATTTCCTTTTCGTT
>NZ_SJDU01000528.1 GCF_005518285.1 Brachyspira catarrhinii
AGCATTATACTAAAAATAATAAAAATTGTAAAGTATTATTATGTTAATTTAATTATGTTACCTTTTATAAAATATAAAAATAGCTTTAGAAAAGCTATTATATATAATTGGAATATTCATTAAGATAGCTTTCAGCATCAGTAATTATAATATTATTAAATAAATCAGTTTCAATATAATTTATGTTTTTAAGAAGTAAATATATTTCTGTATAAGATATTGATAACTTCAGCATATTTTTTATATCTTCATAAGAATATGATAATTTTATTGTTTTATTATCATTAAATAATGTTTCTATCTTTAATATAGAATATATCAAAACAATAATTTTTTCTTTTATATTTTTTTTATTTAAAGCCTTTATTTTTAATATTGTAGTTATAATTTTCATAGAATTCATTTTTATATAATCTAACCTTAAACTAATGTCTGTATATAATTTTTCTAAAAAATCATCATACGGCAGTATTTCTACTACAGACTCTTCAAGTACTATTGCTGTTATAAATAATGGTTTATATTCTAATTTAGGATTCACAAAGTTTAAAATATGATTACTTTTATATATAACTCCTACTGTATGCTTTGAATTAATTATATTATATATTCCAATTTTTCCAGATTTTATACAGTAAATGTTATTAATGATATCAAGTTCAGTGTATAAACAATATCCCTTTTGAAATTTATATACATTTTTATCAATTTTTATAGGTTCAGAAGCTGGTTTTAAATGTTTTAAGAAATCTACTACATCATCGCAATTTTCACAATCTTGAAATGTATTTATATGAGAAATGCAAAGCTTATATCCTGCATCTTCAAAACCATTGTTTTTATATATTTTAGCCATTAGTAATGTATCTTCTTTATTATACAAATCTATTTTGTTATTGATTAAAATATTATAATATTTACTAAGCCACACCTCAAGAGTAAACAATAAATAATTGGATATTTTTTTAATAATATTTTTATTATGAATATTCTTTATATTATCTATTTTTATCTCAAAAAGCTCACAATCTTCTATAGCTTCTATTGAAGAAAAATATGGTTCGTTTGTTATAGATGATATTAAACCTATAATATCGCCATTTTTACTAAAAAAATTAGAGTCTTTGATAAAATTATTAAATGATAATGTTTTACCTTTTATGATTACATAAAAATAGTTTTCTGGTTTTTCACTGCTTTTGAATATTATAGATGATTTAGGATATTTTATGAGTTTGTGTTTTGTGTTTTGTGT
>NZ_SJDU01000529.1 GCF_005518285.1 Brachyspira catarrhinii
CGAAATTATAGTATGCTAATTTATAGTAATTTTTACTAACCATATTTAAGTTATCCAATATTTATTAACTTTAATTTATTCATTAACTTCATATAAAATATATCATATTCTATAAAAAATGTCAACAATTAATTTATCTTTGTATTCTTCCAGAAGCGTCACCGTTGTAAACCGTCATAACCTCGTCAATGCTTACGATATTAAAATCGCCTTCTATTGAATGTTTCAAACAACTCGAAGCGGTTGCAAACTCTAAAGCTTCTCTGTCGTCTTTGCCGTTTAGAAAAGAATAAATTAATCCCGCCGTAAAACTGTCGCCTCCTCCCACTCTGTCGACAATTTTAATCAAATATTCTTTTGAGAAAAAATATTCGCTTCCGTTATAAAGCATGCATGACCATAAATTTTCGCTTGCCGAAATCGAGCCTCTTAAAGTAATGCCGACTTTTTTAACTTTGAATCTTTCTGTGATTTCTTTTGCCACTTCTTTATATCCTTCATGCGAAAGTTTGCCTTCGATTATATTGCTGTCTTTAGCTTTTATTCCAAAAACTTTTTCCGCATCCTCTTCGTTTGCCATACATATATCGACATAGGGCATCAATTTGCTCATCATTTTATTTGCTTCTTCGGATGTCCATAATTTTTTTCTAAAATTCAAATCGAGGCTCACGGTAAGATTTTTTTCTTTAGCTTTTTTGCAAGCCTCTATGCATATTTCCGCCACATTACTTCCCAAAGCTGGAGTTATTCCCGTAAGATGAAACCATTTTGCGTTATTAAAAATTTTATCCCAATCGAAATCTTTTATATCGGCTTTTGAAATCGAAGAACCCGCTCTATCGTAAATGACTTTTGAGCCTCTTTGACTTGCGCCTCTCTCCAAAAAATATATTCCTATTCTATCGCCGCCCAGAATTATATTTGAAGTATCGACTCCGTATCTTCTCAATTCGTTTATGCATGCCTGTCCAATATCGTTATTTGGAAGTTTTGTGACAAACGAAGTTTCTACTCCGAAATTTGAAAGCGCCAAAGAAACATTTGCTTCTCCTCCGCCGAATCTTATATCGAAAGAATCCGCTTGAACGAATCTCAAATTTGAAGGAGGCGATAAACGAAGCATTATCTCGCCGAAAGTAACTACTGAAGCCATAATAAAAATTCCTTAAATTATTAAAATATGTTAACATAATATATTATATTTTGTATTATTTCAATTACATTTATTAATATATTATAAACGGATTA
>NZ_SJDU01000530.1 GCF_005518285.1 Brachyspira catarrhinii
ATGTTTGATTTTTAATTTATTTTATTTAAAATATAAAATAAAGAAATAAATAATAAGGAAATTCTTATGGCTAAAAAAATAGTAAAGAAAAAAAATATAAAAAAATCCGCTTCAAAAAAGAATATAAAGACGAATATAAAAGAAATATTAAAAACTCTCTCGAAGGCTAAAAATATAACTATAACGGGACATAGAAATCCCGATGTCGATTGCATTGCTTCTTGCTTGGGATTATCATTGCTCGTAAAAAAAGTATTCAAAAGAAAAGCTACCGTTATAAATACGGACAAAATGCAAAGAGATTTACAAAATCTGCCTTTGATAGATAAAGTTATTTTTAATGTAAGCGAAAAAACTCTGCCGAAAAAAGATGTTTTGGTAGTTTTGGACTCGGGCGATATAGATAGAATAGGATGGATTTCCGACATACTTGAAAAATATAACGAAGTAATATTTATAGACCATCATAAAGTGAGAAATATAAAAGGCGTCACTATGTTTTATGACGACATTAAAGCCGCCGCCACTTGCGAGATTATATTCGATATATTTTCGTCTTTTTTAAAAAATTTCGATTCGACTATAGCGACTTTATTATATTGCGGACTTTCAACCGATACGGGAGGTTTCGCTTTTAGCAATACCACAGAAAAAACTTTACTCGCCGCTTCAAAATTAATGGGAAGAGGAGTTATAATAGAAAATCTTGGAAATGTTGTGAGAAAGAGATACACTCGAATCGATGTGGCGGCTTTGATGGAAATATACAGAAGAATGATAATAGACGATGATACGAAAATCGGTTATATATGTTTGCAAGACACAATAAACGGACATAGCATGAAGGAGATAACGGTAAGCGCTTCGGACCTGCTTATACAAATGGAAGATGTTTTTATCGGTTTTATAATTCATGAAAGCGAAGAGGATTTTCGAGTGAGTATGAGAAGTAGAATAAATAAAAATATAAGAGAAATTGCGGAATCATTCGGAGGAGGCGGACATCCAAAAGCGGCTGGTTTTACCGTTTCTAAAAAATATTGGACGAAAGAAAAACTTATAACGGAAATAAAAAATAAACTCTTAAAATTATTAAATGGATAATATCATAATTTATACGGACGGCGGATGCAGAGGAAATCCAGGACTTGGCGCTTGGGCTTCTATTTTGATAAGCGAAAAACATGCTTTGCGTCTCGAAATAGGCGAAAGCGAAAATAATACCACGAATAATAAAATGGAAATGAA
>NZ_SJDU01000531.1 GCF_005518285.1 Brachyspira catarrhinii
GAAAAAATAAAATTAGAATTGTCAAAACTATATGTTTATATACGCTTTAGGTTTTTCTTCCGTTTTATTTGTATTGGGAGCTTTCGCTTCTATTCTTGCCAAAATGCCGAAATCTGGGAGTTGGACAATTTATATTAAATACATTTTCACTTTTGTAATGTTTCTTATTTGTTTTTATTATTTGAATATTTTATTTGGAATTTTAGGATTTAATAAAATTAGTTTTATGTTTGCCGATTTATCAATCATAATATTTGCCATAATTATTTATTTAATCAAAAAGAAAAATATTTATTTGAGTAAACTTGAAATAAAATTATTCGTTTCGGTTTTAATATTATCTTTAATCGTTGGTTCAAGTTATAGTTTTATAAAATCAAAATCGGAAAATTCGATTACTTACGAAGAGGCTTTGGAGACTTCAAAACAAAACGGAAAATATATATTAATAGATTTTTCAGCTGTTTGGTGCGCAAATTGTTTTGAGCTAAAAGAAAAAGTATTTGGCATCGAAGAATTAAAAAATATAATAGAAAATAATTTGATTCTTATAGAAGTCGATGTCGATAAAAGAAAAGATATTGCAAAAGAATTCGATATAAAATGGCTTCCTTATATTATAATTATCGATAAAGACAAAAATATTTTATATACAAAAAATTCATTTTCAAGTTTCGATAACAAAATTGCAAATGAAATAAAAGAAAATATAGAAAATTTAATTAAATAATTTTTTCTCCATTTTCAATTTTGCTTATCAAATCGACTCTTTTTGAATGCCGTCCGCCCTCGAACTTTGCTTCAATCCATTCTTTAACTATCATTTTTGCCAAATCGACTCCGACTACTCTCGCTCCGAATGCGATAATATTAGAATTATTATGTTGTTTCGACAATTTTGCCGAATAAGGCTCGGAGCAAACAGCCGCTCTTATTCCTTTGACTTTATTTGCCGCAAGCGAAATTCCAATTCCCGTTCCGCAGATTAAAACTCCGCCGTCATATTTTCCTTTGGCAACTTCGTCCGCTACTTTTTTTCCGTAAATCGGATAGTCTATGCTTTCTTTAGAATTTGTCCCAAAATCGTCCGTTTCATGTCCTAATTCTTGTAAATATTTTATTATTTCGGATTTTAATTCCACTCCCGTATGGTCGGATGCAATCGCTATTTTCATGATTTAATTCCTCTTTTATTTTTAAATTTAAATTTTTCAATATTACAAATTATAAGAAAAT
>NZ_SJDU01000532.1 GCF_005518285.1 Brachyspira catarrhinii
AAAAATAAAAGCGGCTGTTTACTTTTAGGGTAGGCAGCCGTTATTTTAATAAAGGATTATATATGCTACATTATATACACTTTATAGATTATAATAATACGGGAGATATTTTATGCAGATATTATAATTTTTTTCAAGAATTGTATAAATATGATATTCATATACACAATATTATTAATATTAACTTTAATATTATAAAAAAATCAGATACTGTTATTATAGGCGGTGGTGGATTATTAGATAATTGTGAAGCATTTAATCGTGATATAAATAGAATATTAGATTTATCTGATAATGTTATATTCTGGTCATTGGGTTTTCATAAAAGGCCTAAAGAACATCATTTTTATAACAAAATAGAAGAAAATATTAGATTAGATAATGTTAAATTATTATCAATCAGAGACTATAATCATGAATCTAAAGTAAGATATGTACCTTGTGCTACTTGTATGATTCCATATTTTGATAACAATTATAGATTAATTGAAAGAGATATTGGAGTAATAAAACATTTAGGATTTAAAAAAGTATTTAATGAATATGAAACTATAGAAAATCGTGATAGCATAGAAACTATTATTAATTTTATATTAACTTCAAACATAATATTAACAAATTCTTATCATGCTGCATATTGGGCAACATTAATGAAGAAAAAAGTAATTATATATGATAAATTCGCCAATAAATTTGATTATTTGAAATACAAGCCAGTAGAATATTCTGGAAATATATTAAATGATATAGATAAATGCAATACATATAAAGATGCTTTATCTGAATCAAGAGAATTGACAATAAATTATTTTAAAGAAATTAAGATGTTCTTAAACAATGCAGAAAAAAAATATTATAATATTGGGTATGAAGAAATAGATATAATGAAAGATAATATTTATTTTATTAGCAATAGGGATATTTTAATAAATAATAATTTAAATAGATTATCAAATTTTATAAAAAAAATTATTGATAAAATAGTATGGTTTATTCCAATTAGAAAATATAGGGATAAATTAAGAAATCGTATACTTAATATGATAAAATAATTTTAATTTATATTAAAGGATCATATTAGTTTATTTACAAATTAAAGTTTAGTAATTATAAAATTCAAATATTAAAGCCAAAGTAATATCTTAATTAAAAAATAAAAAGCAAAGCATACAAAACATACACTTTGCTTTAATAATATTTTTATTTAGTTATGAACTCTTTTATTTTCTTAGC
>NZ_SJDU01000533.1 GCF_005518285.1 Brachyspira catarrhinii
AGATAGTCTTAAAAGAATTATGCCTAATTCTAATGAAAATATAAAAAATCAAGCAATCGTTAAGGAGGATAAAATGCCTGAAGAATTAAAAGAAAAAAAAGAAGAAATTAAAGAAGAGGTCAAAAAAGATGAGAGTATGGAAGCAGTTGAAAATGAGGAAACTCAAAAGATAGCTTCCATAGAATCAAAGTTGGACCAGCTTATTTCTATGCTTTCTAATAAAGATGAAAGCGTAAAAGAAGACGGAGAAGAAGGAAGCTCTGAAGCTATGGCTACAGAGAAAAAACAAGGTGCTACATTAGATGATATATCTTCAAAAATAGATATGCTTATTTCTCAAATTGCTAAAAAAGAAGGCAAAGATGAGAAAGAGGATATGAATAAAGAGCTATCAAAAGAAGAAATAGTTGCTGATGAGGAGGAAACTATAGAAGATGAGGAAGAGAAAAAAGTTATGGTTGATAAAGCCTATAACTTGGCTTCTAAATACAAAGAGGAAGGCGTAAAGTATATAAAAGAAAGAGAGCATGATACTAAGTATTCTTATATAGAAAGATTCTTAAAATCTAATTCATCTTTGTTGTCAGATAAGTTCAAATCTCTTTTTATCGGCAATAACAAAGTAACTAAAGACAATTACGCATTAGCTGTTGATTGTGTAACAGATATTCAAAAAAACATAGAAACTAAAGCGAAACAGGAATTAAAAAAGAATAATAACAAGCCTGTTTGTGTCTTTGATGACGGAAAGGTAAAAAGATTTAAAAACGTATTTTAATAAAGGAGGGATAAATGGATAATATATATGCAGGTAATACTGGATTAGCAAAAGGAAATGCGTTTTCTGCCGCCACAGGAGTGGCGTTATGCGGATTTGTACAAAATCAGTACGATTTATCAGCAAATACTTTACAGGCAAAAATAGGTTCTTTAGAGCCTAATACATTGCTTCCATGTACTCCAGTTGTTATAAAAAATGACAACACAGAGGCTAATGGAACAGATAATATGACAGGGTTTAATCCAAAAACTTTTGTCATCGACAAAGCTGTTGCTTCTTCAAGCGATGTAATAGACGGCTTTATACTTGAAAGTCCTCAAAATATGATTGACAATTCAGGCAATGGAGGACTTCCTTTGCCTCACGGTATAGTACCTATTGGAAAAATAGGAAGCGGTATTCAAGTATTTTTACCTTGTAATGCCAATTTGGTAGGTGTTGCTT
>NZ_SJDU01000534.1 GCF_005518285.1 Brachyspira catarrhinii
CATGAGGTTCGTAAAAATTATATTATATGAAAGAATGTAGATTATCCGCAAGTCTAAATTTCGTTATTAAAAGAAGCAAAACAACTCCGTTTAGAATTCAATATTCCACTTGTAAAAACATTGTCATTGCGAAGCTCTGCTGAAGCAATCCACACAAAATAGATTGCCACGCTTTCGCTCGCATACCTCTGTGTGCCTCGCTTTGCGTGCCTTCGGCAACGGCAATGACAAATTCTAACTTTCAAATATCAAATTAATTTTAATTAAACCGAACCACTCCTATCGGAATAAATTCGGTTTAACTCTTAAAAATCTTATTAACTTAAATCATATTATCTTCAGTTTATAATTTTATACTTATAATCTAAAATATTTTCGCTTTATTTATAGGAAGTAGTCTTTTATTCTTCCCAAGTCCAACTATCCCCCGTTGCTTTTACAAGTTTCACCGTCAATGTAGTCATATCGCTTTCGGCTAAATCGGTGAATTTGAGGTTTACCGAAAAAGAAACTTCTTCTCCTGTTTTAGTTGCAGCCGTTCCATCATCTTCTACCGTAAAATATGGATTTGCACTATTACCATTATAATAATTACCGTTCTGTCTCCTTACAAATTTATCCTTAACTTCTGATACTTTAACAGTATTAGGAGCATCGTATGTTCCTACTATCGTTGATGTTAATGTGTAGACATTATTTTCATACTTGCCTGAAGTAAATCTAACATAATCATCAGTAGTTCCCCAACCAATACCATTACCATTACCATTAATTCTATTAAGAATAGTTTCTATATTAGTAGCATCAATTTTTGGAGCTTTTGTCAATGTCACTTTAACGGACAAAGTTTGAGTATTGTTGTTCAAAGTTTTATTGTCTGCCGTAAAAGTGAAATTAATCGTAATAGTATTTTCTTTAGAGTCGGTTGAAGCCTCCCAACTATTCCTTACTTTTGTAAGTCCCGTATTGTTGAAAGTCAATACATTATCTGATTTTGTAAAATCGTCTTTAGTTATTTTTTTGCTTTCGTCTGCTTCGCTGTCTTCCACCGTGTAGTCCATAGTGTAAGCGTAACTGTTTGCCGATACGAAACCTATTTTTATTGTTCCGATAGTTTCGCTCTTTTTTACGATTGAAGCTTTGACATTGTCCGTTGCCTCGCTGATGGAAAAAGTTCCTGGAGGTATGTCGTTTGTTATTACTCCGCCGTCTGTTGGAGTGTC
>NZ_SJDU01000535.1 GCF_005518285.1 Brachyspira catarrhinii
TCCTCTTCAACTTTAATATTGCACACACCTATATTGTAATATTTATCATTATACATAGTTAGTTTCATAGTTCTAGGAGATATAATTTTATCATGTTTATAATGATTATGCCTATAAAAAAAATGTGCTTTAAGCAAATTAATAATTTTTTCCTTTTCAATACCGTCATCTTCAAATTTGCATAAAGAATATAATATATTCTTTGTGAAGTATCCATCATGTCCTCCCAAAAAACTATTAGGAGGAAATTTATCTTTTTCTTCACTTGAAGTCAAAGTATATTTATTTCCAGAATCTTTTATGCATGACATATACATATCTTGTATACTATTAATATACTGATTAAAATAAGCAGTTAATCTTTTTGATATTAAAGATATATCAAAATAATCAACTATGCTTTTATCTATTGTGATAGTAAAATTAAAAGTAGTTAAAGGGCGTATAAACTCCATAAAAATAGGAAGTTCATTAACTGTTTTAGCTTTATCTGTAAAATCATGCTGCTTTCCTACGAATAATTCATCTAAAGAAACTTCATCAGAATCGGATACAATAAGAAATTTAAATAATATATTTGGATTATCTTTAAAATCATTATAATCTTTTTCACTAAATTTATATTTATCTAATACTTCTTTAAATATATTAGACAAAGCCATATCTTCAAGTACATCTAAATCTTTAACCTTTCTTTTACTATTAAAAAAACCAGTATATCTGTCTTTATTTCTTCTTATTTCACTTGCTATTAAAGCAGTTCTAATAAATCCTTTGATACTAGAACCTGGAATATATGGTTTACCGTTTGAAGACTTTATAAAAGTATTTATATCATTTAACGTTTTTATTTTACCTTTAGTAGTTATTATATTACTATGGGATATTAATTTGTATTTAGAAATATCTAAATTCTTAAAATTAGGAATATTATTTTCTAAAAACTTTGTAAGATTTAAATTACCAGCAGAAGCATAAGACATAAATTCTTCAAATAACCCTCTTCTGCTTCTTAATAATTTTACAAGTTTTTTTTCATCAATAACATTAACTTCATCATTATAACAAAAATATGCACTTTTATTAAGTATCTCTCCACTTCCTATAAATATTGGAGATAAAGTAGTTAAGCTCATTTTATAAACTTTATAATTTTTTATTCCTTCAATTTGTCCCATTACTATTTCTCCATTCAAACATCAATTCCTATATATAAAGCCT
>NZ_SJDU01000536.1 GCF_005518285.1 Brachyspira catarrhinii
TAATATAACAAACTTATAAAAAAGTCAAGTAAAAATTATATAATTCTTTATAAAATTATCGACTTATAAATTCATAACTTTAATTAAACAATCAAATAATACAATATTAACCGATATTTTTTACCGATTTTTTAGCATGTTCCAAAAGTTCTTCGGCATGCTTTATGCTCGCTTCGGTTATTTCTTTTCCCGTTATCATTCTTGCAATTTCGTTTATTCTCGTGTTTTCGTTAAGTTCCTCTATTGTGGAAGTTACATTGTCTTCGCCTTCGTTTTTTATAACCTTAAAATGATTATTCGCGTATATTGCGATTTGAGCCAAATGAGTGACGCTTAAAATTTGTTTTCGTTTCGATAAAGCGGCAATTTTTTCGCCAATAACTTCGGCAATTCTCCCGCCGACTCCGACATCAATCTCGTCAAAAACCATAGTCTCGCAGTAATCTCCCAAAGAAAGAACATTTTTAAGCGAAAGCATTATTCTCGATATTTCGCCTCCAGAAGCTATTTTTCTTAAAGGCTGAAATATGCTCTGTTTATTCGGAGCGATTATAAATTCTATATTGTCAATTCCATGTGCGTTTGCCTTTAGATTGATTCCGTCTACGATTAATATTCCGTCTTCGTCCTCGTCCGACATTATTTCCACATCGAATTTTGTGGACGACATTCCCAAATCGTTCATTTCCGATTCAATTGCTCTTATAAATTCTTCTTTTTTATTATGTCTTATGTCGGAAATTTCTTTTGCCAAAATGGAAGTTTTTTTTCTTAATTCTTCGATTTCCGATTTTAAATTTATAATATCTTCTTCGGAAAAATTTAAAGATTCCAATTTTTCTTTAGATTCTTTCGCGTAATTTATAATTTCTTTTATGCTCGAACCGTATTTTTTTTTCAAATTGTTTATAAAAAATAATCTTTCATTTAAAGATTCCAATTCTTTTGGATCGAATTTCGTTTTCGCTCTTATTTCGTTTAATATTCCTTTTATATCTTCAAGGTTTAAACTTATCCCTTCGATTTGAGAGGATAAATCGGACAATCTGCCGTCATATTGCGATATTGACTGAAGAATATTTACGCTCCTCGTCAATTTCAAATAAGCTCCCGATTCGTTTCCGAAAATATCTTTATTCACAGCGGACAAAGAGGACGCTATACTTTCCGCATTCGACATCACGGCTATATCGTTTTTTATCTCTTCGTCTTCGTTC
>NZ_SJDU01000054.1 GCF_005518285.1 Brachyspira catarrhinii
AAACTGGAAGTATAGATGCCAAAGATTATTATATAACATATATAGTTCCAGATGATGAATTATATAATTATTATTTAAAAAAAGAAGAAAAACTAAAATATATAAATAATAAACTACTACATTATTTCTTCTATATAATATCGGATGTATTTTACACAAACATTAGAATATTCTCTATTAATAATATAAATGTTAAGAATACTTTAGAATTTAATTTTGTGATTAAAAAAAGAGTACAATATTATGACAAAATTTAACCCTTTGATATCAATAATAATACCTGTTTATAATGGTCAAAACTTTATAAAAGATTCTATAAATAGTGCTCTTAACCAAACTTATAAAAATATAGAAATAATAGTAGTTGATGATGGTTCCACAGATAATACTGCCAATATTGTGAAAACTTTTTCAAATAAAGTTGTTTACATATATAAAGATAATGGAGGAGTATCTAGTGCTTTAAATCTCGGTATAAAGAAATCAAATGGAAAATACATTTCATGGCTTTCTCATGATGATTTATATATTAATACTAAAATAGAAGAACAAATTAATGAATTAAATAAACTTGAAGATAAGAATACTATAATATATTCAGGATATGAGCTTATAGATGAAAATAATAATTTAATAAGTGCAATTGAAATATCTTCAAAAAATGAATATAGATATTTAAATAATGGCCTTTATGCTGCTATAATGTACTGTTTATATGGATGTACATTATTAATACCAAAAGATATTTTTTATAAAGTATCATTCTTTAATGAAGAACTTAAATATTGCCAAGATTATGAATTATGGTTAAAAATTTTTAAGGATAAATATAAAATAAGATATATTCCAAAAGTTTTAGCACAGTATAGATTACATCAGCAACAAGACAGTTCAACAAGAAAAACATATATGATATCAGAAGCTGAAGAAATATTTATAAATGCACTTTCTAGTTTTAATAAAAATGATTACAAAAATATTTTTTATAATAAATATAATGTATTAAGAATTATGAAAAATATACATAAAGACTTTCCAAATTTAATAGCCTACATAAATAAAGAACAGAATATATTATTAGAAAAAAATAAAAAATATATCAATGATCATAATAAAATATCTATAGTAATTTATATAGATAATGATTTAAGTAACTTAGAAAATGTCGTTGATTCTGTTTTAAAACAGAACTATATTAATATAGAAATTTTATTTATTACAGATAATAGTTGTATAATAAATCAAATTGATATTTTATTAAAAAATATAAAATACAAAATAATTCCTACAAATGAAAAAGAAAATATTTTTAATTTTATTGAAGGTGATTTTATACAATTTCTAAGATCAAAAGATATTTTATTAGAAAATAAATTTAATATACAAATGGAAGATTTTAAAAATAATCCTCATATTAATATTTCATATAGTAAATATTATATAGTGATTAATAATAAAAAGAAATACTTAAATAACAATACATATAAACTTGATAATTTAAAACAATTTGAAAATATTGTATTTTTATGGAATGAGAAAATTTATATACCGCTATATACTTTATTAATAAAAAAAGAAGCTTTAAGAAATGTAAAAATTATTTACAATAACGATTATTTAATTATTGTTGATTTAGCTTATAATAATTATTTTAATTTTATAGATGAATATTTAGCTTGTAGTTTAGATGATAAAGTTTATAAAAAAGAATTAGAGTCAATTGATATTAAAAATAAATTAATAGATATAAATTTTGAATCCTCAAAATATAATAAAATTTCAAATAAAATATTCTATATGTATAATAATTATAGCTATTTAATTATAAAATTATTAAAAATAAAAATAACTATAAAAAGGAGTAATAGTATATTTTATAAAGTACTGTTACATTTTTCTAACTGTATTAATAATTAATAAAAATACTAAAAGGGTTAAATAAAACATGAAAGTAATGACTATACTTGGTACAAGACCTGAAATAATAAAACTTACCCGGGTTATAAAAGAATTAGATAAATATACTGAGCATATATTAGTTCATACAGGACAAAATTTTGATTATGAACTTAATGAAGTATTTTTCAATGATTTGGAATTAAGAAAACCTGATTACTTTCTAAATGTCGCTGATTTAACATTATCAAAAACGATAGGAAATATTATAGCAAATTCAGATGAGGTTATGGAAAAAGAAAAACCTGATGCATTACTTTTATATGGTGATACTAACTCATGTCTTTCTATAATACCAGCAAAAAGAAGAAAAATACCCGTGTTTCATATGGAAGCTGGGAACAGATGTTTTGATGAAAGAGTTCCTGAGGAAATAAATAGAAAAATAGTAGATCATTTGGCAGATATTAATTTAGTAATTACTGAACAGGCTAGACACTATTTACAAAGAGAAGGTATAGCCTCTGAAAGAATTATAAAGATTGGTTCTTCTATGAAAGAAATATTTGAAATATATAAAGATAAAATTAATAATTCAAATATATTGGATAAATTAACATTAGAGAAAAATAAATATTTTGTAGTTAGTTCGCATAGAGAAGAAGTTGTTGATATAGAATCTAATTTAATATCTTTAATAGAATCATTAAATGCATTGTCTGAAAAATATGATTATAAAATAATATTTTCAACTCATCCTAGAACTAGAAGACTTTTAGATAAATTAGGAAACATTAAAGTTCACAATAATATTATTTTTTCTAAGCCATTTGGATTTTTTGACTATATAGCATTACAAAAAAATTCTTTCTGTACTCTTTCAGACAGCGGTACTATAACAGAAGAAAGTTCTATATTGAAATTTCCAGCCGTAACTATAAGAAATGCTCATGAAAGACCTGAAGGCAATGACGAGGGTACATTAATAATGTGCGGATACAAAAAAGATAGAGTATTAAAAGCCGTTGAAGTTGTTACAGAACAATATAAAAATAACATATATCCAAAAACTGTAGAAGACTATGATGTTGATAACTTATCCATGAAAGTAGTTAGGATAATACTTGGTTATACAGAATATGTTAATGAAAACATTTGGAGGAAAATATGAAATGGCAAAATAAAGGGCATGAATTTGATGAAATAGGAAACATTTTCAAGCAAAATAAAGATTTATTATTTTTAGGTGATATAGATAAAGCAAACAGAATTAAAAAACATCTAAGTTTTTTAAATGCTAATATAGATATAATTGCTAATCCATCTTCTAATGATCTATATAATATTGATTTAATTGGAAAAACTATATTAATTTTTGGTAATTGTCCTTATATAGAAGAATATTTAATTTCAAAATTTTTAAGAAAAAATATAAATTATTTTATTATAAATGAGTTAGGTGAACATATTTTAATTAATTATGGAGACGATTTTCTTAATAAATATATATCCATATTTGCTTTATATGCTTATGATAAAGTGTATATGCCAAGTAATAATATAGTTATCACAACTGTATGCAATTTAAATTGTAAATCCTGTCTTAATTATAATCCCTACAATAAAAAAACAAAACATAGAGATCTTGAAGAATTAAAAAAGGATATAGATATATATTTCAAACATGTAGACAAAGTAGGTCTTTTACATATAACAGGAGGTGAACCAATTCTATATCCATATTTAATAGAATTAATAAGATACATAAATAATAATTACAGAGATAAAATAAATGATTTTGTTATGCCAACAAACAATATAAAAAGTCTCAATAATAATTTATGCAGAACTTTTAAAGAGAGTAATATGATTATTCAAATAGACAATTATTTAGAACAGGTTCCTCAGCATAAAAATATATTTAATGAAAATATAAAAAAATTAAGAGAATATGATGTTAATGTTGAAATGATTGATGCTGGTATTAAATGGTCTTGGTTTGAAACATATCCGCCTGATTATGATTATTCATTATTAAATGAAGAAGAACAAAGAAAGAGATTTGATTATTGTGGATGTATTTATTCTCAAATAAAAAATGAAAGAATTTATGTTTGTTCATATCATAGCTTTGCAGAAACAGCAGGAATAGTAGGGGAAGATAAAAATGCATATTTTGATTTGTCTGAAGATGTTAATAAAAAGGAATTAATAGAGTTTAGATTAAAATACAACAATGTAGGTTATGTAGAATTTTGTAAATATTGTAATGGTGCACCTCCATTAAATAATAAAACTTTAGAATTTGCAGCAAAACAAGCTAAAGGAATATTAGAATGGGATAAGAGATTCAAGGAAACGGATTATGTTCCTGTAGATATAAAAAAAATTGATAATAAAATTGAGGTATTAGAGAAATATATTAAATATATTGATGCCCATAATAGACTAAATAACATAGATAAATATATGAATGATAGCTTTGATAATATTAATGCGGCAATAAAAGAAAATTTAAAATATATTGATAATACCAATAATAGATTAAATAATTTATTTAATTTTATATCAGGCTTTATACCTACTCGTAAACTAAAAGATAAATTTAAAGATGTATTTTACAAATAAAGTGAATAATTTATGAAAATAAATAATTTTTTTAATTTTTCTGAATCTGATTCTGAAATCATTTTTATTTTATTAGGATTTCGTATAACAATAAAAAAAAATAAAGAAAACATCATTTTATATATTATTAATTTATTTTTGTTCAATAAATTAATAAATAAATTAAAAAAAATTAATAATGATAAAACTATATTAATTATTGAAGCTAATTATTATCATGGTGAAACATTAGTAAGTTATGCTAAATATCTTTTAGATATTGGTTATAATATTCAATTTATTTTGAATAAAAATTTAGAAAAAGAAAATCCTTTTTGCAGATTTAATAGTAATAATGTATATGTAAATTATATATATATGAGTAAGCCATTTTTAAAAATGTTTCTAAATAATAACTTTTTATCAAATTATAAATTAATATTTATAAGTACTGATTGGGTTTATATAGATCATGATCCATTCGTAATACATAAAAATATACCTCATACTATTAAAAATAAAACAATTATTATTGAACATGATGCTAAAAATTTTGCTAAAGAAAATGAAGAAAATATTATAAAAGAAAATAGACTTTTTACTTTATTACCAAGAAGTTATAAAGAATATACAACTAAAATGATAAATCCAAATTATTTTGGAGAAATAAAAAAAACAAATAATTTAAATAAAAATACTATTGTTTTTATAGCAGTAGGAGTAATACATAAAGGGTATAAAGGACATTATGTTTTGGAAGCTACAATAAAAAAACTTTTAGAATGTAATATTAGAAATTTTAGAATAGATATTGTTGGTTATGGTGATTTTGAAATAGATGATTCTATAAAAGATTATATTCGTTTTAAAGGACGTTTAGGATTTGAAGAGTTATATTCTTCTATAGAACTATCACAATATTTATTATTTTTACTTGATCCTAATAATGAAGAACATAATAGATATTTAAATGAAAATGTATCCGGTGCTTTACAGTTAAGTTTAGGATTTTCAATAATACCTTTGATAGATGAAAAATTTTCTGAAACTTTTGGATTAAATAAAAATAATTCTATCATATATAAAAATAATGATTTGTTTTCTGCTATGGTAAAAGCTATTAATATGAACCAAAATAGTTATATATCATTACAAAATGAACTTACATCATTACAAATGAAATATAGAGAAGAATCTATTGACAATATAAAAAATTATTTACAATATTTGGAGTAGTTTATGAACAATGATTTAATATCTATAATAATTCCAACCTATAATGGAGAAAAATATATATCTGAAACTATAGATTCAATATTAAATCAAACTTATAAAAATTGGGAATTAATTATAATAGATGATGGATCTACAGATTCTACTAATAATATAGTTAATAAATATATTGAAAAAGATTCAAGAATTTCATATTACAAAAACGAAAAAAATATGAAACAAGCTTATTCTTTAAATAGGGGATTTTCTCTATCTAAGGGTAATTATTTGACTTGGACAGCTGATGATAATATTCTACTTCCAAACTGTATTGAAATATTAATTACTTTTTTATTGAATAATAATTGTGATTTATGTTATGGAAATATGCTTAATTTTTATACAGATAAATCTTTAAATCATAGCAACTTTAATAAATTTGTAATAGACACCAAAAAATACGGCAAATTGGCTAATTTAATATCTTGTACTGTAGGCGGAGCTTTTTTGTACAAAAGAAGTATTTTTAATGAAATTGGGGAATATACATTAGATAGTGATTTTCACTTAGTTATAGATTATGATTATTGGATTCGTATCAATAAAAATCATATAATTTTACCTATAGATACAAATGATATAATATACCATTATCGTATTCATAATAATCAATTAACAAGTAAATATTTTTCTGAATTACTTTATCAAAATATCTTACTAATAATAAAATATTTACCGGATTATGAATTAACTATATACAATATAGAATTTGTATTCAACAGAATATTTGAATTATGTTCTGTAATAAAAGATAGATATGAATCAAATATAGATATTGATGTTTATAAAAAACTTATTAATTATATACATCATAATATGTTTCAAGTTTTAAAAGATAAAATCAAATTAGAATCAGAATATATAAGTGACTATGTATTAGTAAAATTTTGTGTAAAATTAAATAATTTATTTTCAGATAAAAATATTGAAAAAGATTTATATGATTTACTATCTATTTCTAAATTTTCATGTCTTCAAATAGGTGATAGAGATTTAGTAGGAAATAAATTTAATGGACATAATTTGCATATATATCTAAGAGAACTAGGAATAGATGCCAATCATATAGTTAATATAAAAGAATCAGATGATGAAAATACTTATGTATATAATACAAATGTCAATAATTTTACAGAATCATTAATAAAAAATAATTTGTTTTTATCATCAGATTTATTACATTTACATCTAATACATAATACAGAATTTGATATAAAATATTTGCCATTAATTACAAAATTAAAACCAACTGTTATAACATTACATGATCCGTATTTTCTTAGCGGACATTGCGTTTATCATTTTGATTGTGAAAAATGGAAAGATCATTGTTATGACTGCGATTATTTAGATAAACCATTTATAATTGAAAATGATGATACAGCATTCAAATTTGAAATAAAAAAACAAGCAATACAAAATTCTAATATAGTTGCAATTGTTGCTTCAAAATGGATGGAAGATAAATTAAAAGAATCTCCTATATGGAAAAATAAAAAAATATATAGAATACCTTTTGGTATAGATCAAGATAAATTCAAACCTAAAGATATTATAGAAGCAAAAAAAGAATTAGGTATTGATAAAGATTCAATTACATTAATGTTTAGGGCAGATGGATATATATATAAAGGAATGGATATTATAGAAGAAGCTTTATTAAATATAAATACCAATAAAACAATAGTTTTAATAACTGTTGGTACATCAGAAACAGCAATAAAAAAATTAAAAAATAAATACAAAATATTATCATATGAATGGATAAAAGATGATTACCTTCTAGCTAAATTATATCAAGCATGTGATATATTTTTGATGCCTTCAAGACAGGAAGCTTTTGGAGCTATGGCGGCAGAGGCTATGAGTTGTGAAAAGATGGTTTTATCAATTAGTGGTACATCTTTACCAGAAGTTATTAATTCTCCTGAATGCGGTATTGCTTGTGAAGAAAAAGAATATACTGAAAAATTACAATATTTAATAGATAATTTGGATGAAGTAAAAGAGAGAGGTAAAAAATCATTAGATTTTGCTATAAAAAATTACAATCATATGATTTATTCTTATAGAATATTAGATATTTATAAAAATATGATTGAAGATTATAAATTAGATGAAAACTATAAAATTATATTAGAACAATTAAAAAAATATAATAATTCAAATATTCTAACTACTAACAATAATATAACTACTAGCAATTATAAAAATAATAATTTTGGAATATTTATTCAAAATAATGATAAATATTTAACAATAAATATATTTGGAATAAAAATTACAATTAAGAAGAAGGCAAAATGAAAAAGATTTTAATATTAGGCGGAACTGGAATGCTTGGCAATACCGTTGCTAGGCATTTCATTAACAACAAAAATTATAATGTTCATTTTACATATAGGAATGAAAAAGTAGCTTTTGATAATTTTGATAAAAATAAAGGTATCAAATTTGACTCCCTTACTGATGATATAAATAATTTAAATAAAGATTTTGATTATGTTATAAATTGTATTGGTATTATAAAACCATTTATGTTTAATAATATGCGAGATTCTATATTTATAAACTCTATATTTCCATGGAATGCTGCTAATTGGTGTAAAGAAAATAATATTAAATTTATTCATATAACTACAGACTGTGTATTTGATGGACTTAAAGGTAAATATAATGAAATCGATGGACATAATGCCTTAGATGAATATGGAAAATCAAAATCTTTAGGTGAACCTAGAGGTAAATGTATGATATTACGTACAAGTATCATAGGTGAGGAAATACATAAAAATGCTAGTTTAATTTCTTGGGCTAAATCACAAAAGGGAAAGTCTGTAAACGGATTTTTAAATCATTTTTGGAATGGTATTACAACAAAACAATATGCCATAATTTGTGAACAAATAATAGAAAATAATCTATATGAAGAAGATTTATTTCATATACATTCTAAAAATATAGTAAGCAAATATCAAATGTTAGAATATTTTAATGAGAAATATGATTTAAATCTAAAAATAAAACCATATATAACTAATCCTATATGTGATAGAAGTTTATCATCTATTAAGGAATTATGTAGTAAATTAAATATACCTACAGTAAAAGAACAAATAAATAATTTGGAGTAATTATTATGTTTAAGGATAAAATTTTATTAATAACTGGTGGTACCGGATCTTTCGGTAATAAAATGCTTAGATACTTTATAAACAATACTGATATAAAAGAAGTAAGAGTATTTTCTAGAGATGAAGAAAAACAGGATAGAATGCGCACAGAATTAAAAGATGATAGGATCAAATATTATATTGGTAATGTTAGGGATTATAAAAGCATAAATGAAGCTTTAAGAAACGTGGATTTTGTATTCCATGCTGCAGCGTTGAAGCAAGTACCTTCTTGTGAATTTTATCCTATACAAGCAGTGCATACTAATATAATTGGTTCAAGTAATGTAATAGATGCATGTATAGAAAATAAAGTAAAAAAACTTGTTATGTTGTCAACAGATAAAGCTGTTTATCCTATTAATGCTATGGGTATGACAAAAGCCATTATGGAAAAATTAATGATTTCAAAGTCTAGAAATTTACCAAATGATGGTAATACCACTTTATGTGCTACTAGATATGGAAATGTTATGGCTTCAAGAGGTTCTGTTATTCCATTATTTATAAAACAGTGTAAAGAAAATAAACCTTTAACAGTTACAGACCCTAATATGACTAGATTTTTAATGTCATTAGATGAATCAGTAAATTTAGTATTATTTGCTTTCAACAATGCTGTAAACGGTGATATATTTGTGCAAAAGGCTCCAGCTTGTACTATTATGGATTTAGCATTAGCAATTAAGGAAATATTTAATCCTAATGTAGAAATAAAAATAATAGGTACTAGACATGGTGAAAAAACTTATGAAACTTTAATAAATAAAGAAGATATGATTAAAGCTGTTGATATGGGAAATTTTTATAAGATACCTGCTGATAATAGAGATTTG
>NZ_SJDU01000537.1 GCF_005518285.1 Brachyspira catarrhinii
GCGAGATATTTCGGGATATAAAGCGGCGCCGCAAGAACTGCATTTTGTAGCGTATTTGTCGTTTGTCGATTTGCAGGATTTACATTTGATAGTTTTCGCCATATAAAAATCTCCAAATATTTATTTAATTTAATTGAGTAATGATATTTTCAAATTACAAAATTGTCAACTATAAAAATCGAATAATAAAAAATTAAATAAATTTATAATTGATTTTTTAAAATTATTGTTATATAATTAATAAAATTAAATTAATATTGGAATGGAATAAAAATGAATAATGTATTTTTAAAATATAAGATTATTTTTTATTTATCTGATTTTATGAATTTGAAATTCTTAAAAGGGAATGCAAACGGTTTAACTGTTTCATTCCCTATTTTTATGCCTAAATAATATTAAAAGGATATTAAAATGAGAAATATTATAGGAATTAAAGAAATGTCGAAAGAAGAGATTATTGAAATTCTTGACACGGCTAAAAAATTAGATTGTGTGAATGAAGACAAAAGAAGAAAAATGATGGACGGAAAAATAATAACGAGCATATTCTTCGAGCCTTCGACAAGGACGAGATTATCTTTTACCTCCGCGGCTTATAAACTTGGCTGTCATGTATTAGGTTTCGACAATCCAAATATGAGTTCGGTCGTAAAAGGAGAATCTTTAAGAGACACAATAATCATGGTTTCCGCTTATTCGGATGTAATAGTTATGAGACATTATATAGACGGAGCGGCAAAATTTGCAGAGGAAGTAACGACATGCCATATAATAAACGCGGGAGACGGAGCGAACGAACATCCGAGCCAAACATTGCTCGATTTATATACGATAAGAGAAGAACTTGGAAGTATAGAAAATAAAAAAATCGCATTTGTAGGGGATTTAAAATACGGAAGAACGGTTCATTCGCTTTCTAACGCTTTGAAAATGTTTAATGGGGAATTTTACTTCATAGCGCCAAAAATAATACAGATACCTAATCATATATTAAAAGAATTGGATAAAGCTGATATTAAATATCATATAGGTGATAATTACGAAAGTATATTAGGAGAAATCGATTGTTTATATATAACGAGAATACAGAGGGAAAGATTTGACGATATAAAGGAATACGAAAAAGTTAAGCACGCGTTTAGAATTTCAAAAAAAGATATTGAAGGAAAATGCAAAGATAATATGATAAGAATGCATCCTCTTCCGTATTT
>NZ_SJDU01000538.1 GCF_005518285.1 Brachyspira catarrhinii
GCGGATTTATATTTACTAAATATGGCAAATTAATAAAAGATAATTATATATGGAGTAATATATGGATATATGTTTAATATCAAATAATAACTATATTAACTATGTATCTTCTTTAATAGTATCTATATTAAAAAATTCTTCAATAGATGATAAATTCTCTTTTCATATCATAGAAAGTGATATTACTGATTATAATAAAAAAAAAATTATAGAGCTAAAAAATATTAAGGATTTTCAAATATATTTTTATAAACCTGAAAAATATATTAATAAAGCCAAAGAATTAAGTACTAGAAAATATAATAAATATTGGCATTATACTTTGTTTATTAAATTATTCATACCTCTTATATTAAAAGATTTAGATAATGTACTATTTTTAGATTCTGATCAAATAGTTTTGTCAAGACTTTCCAAATTTTATGAGTATGATATTTCTGATAGTTATCTTTTAGCTGTTAGATTATTAGAATATAATTTATCATGGATTAATAGTAATTTAGAAAATATTATGAATAGTCTTGGAGCTAATAAAAATGATTATATAAATGGTGGAATATTATTATTTAATATTAAGTATTTATATACTAATATGACATTTGAAGAATTAGAAAATAAAATAGATTATACTATAAATTATTTTGAAAAAATAGGAATTGGTCTTACAGAGGAATTAGTTTTTTTATCTATTTTTAGAAATAAAATATCATATATAAATTGTAATGTTGTATACGGTACTGACATTAATAATAATTCTCCCAAATTAATTAAAGCAATTGAATTATTAGAAAGTAATAATAAAGATGAAATTAATATAATACACTTTAGTGCAAAGAATATAAAACCATTATCTAACTATACAAATATAGATTATTATTATAATATATTTTGGGAATATTTTATACTTACTCCATTTTTTAAAGAAAATACCATGAAATATATGAATTTATTTGGTAATAATATTTCAAAATCAGATATTACAAAATTAAAATCTAATTTTACGGAAATTATTAATCATATTATATGGTGGATACCTATTAAAAAAATTAGAGTTTATATAAGAAGTAGTATAATAAATAAAATATATGATATAAATTAATTATTTTGTAAAACCTTTAGTCTTTTCAAAGAGTTATATAATTTTTTATACCGACAGCCGTTGCTTTTACCATTTTTAACCTTGTCTCTTTAGTATTCATAAGTTTAGCATATTC
>NZ_SJDU01000539.1 GCF_005518285.1 Brachyspira catarrhinii
TTTATAATTTACTTCCGAACATAAGAGATAATATTATTTAGTATTCGCTACGGGCACTACGAGCTTAGCTAACGCACTCCCTACGGTCGGGGGCCTCCCGCACGGTATTGTCCCCATTACAGATAGTCAACAGTACGTGCGGCTTATTACTTAACTTTAAACAATTAATTTTTATTTTTTTCTTTTCTCTTTCTTTTAAATTCTATATCAAGTTCATAAGAAACAGCTGACACCATATCCATAAATACTTCATCATAATCATCATATGATGTTAAATTATATAAAAATGATTTATCTTGATTAGCTTCTCTATCTTCAGTTTTTTCGTATTGAAATATCATTTCTAACTGTTCATACTTTGAATATAGATAATTACCATCACTATCTTTTTTTAGTGCTTCATCAACTGCTAAACTAGCCTTATGATAATCATAACCAGATAGGTGTATATTATTAAGTCTCATTTCTCTATTGGATTGTTTCTCTTTTTTTATTATATAATTATACCATATACCTCTAAGTTTCTGTAAAATGATATCTTCTTTTTTAGTATTTTCCATTTATAATATCCATTAATTCTTTTTTATGATTATTAGCACGGTTTTTTATTTTTTTTAATTCATTGGAATGTATTAATACTTTACTAATTCCACTATTTTTACCATATTTCATTAAATCTATCTCTTCATTATATGGAGTATCTAAAAGAGGGGGAGTCATATAAACTTCATTTAATAAACTCCCAAGAACCATATATCCTTTTGAACATCTATCTACCCATTTATCTAACGATTCATCAATTATTTTTTTTGTATCATAATCTAAGTTTATTTGATAATTTATATATTCATCTTTTATTTTATAGTTATCTTTATCTTCTATGTTATTATATAAAGCAAATTTTTTTATTACATCATCTAAATTTTTATTATACGGACCTTTTTTATAATGTATAAACTTAAAATTGGTTATTCTTTTTCCATAATTATCCACACTGTTTAATTCACATTCATATAATAATTTATTAATTGGTAATTTACTCATTTTTATATTTTTAAATTTTAACATTATATATAATATAACCAATTCATCTTTAGTTAAATTATTGCTTTGCATAATATACTCCAATATTATATGTTATGTATAATAGTATAAAATAATTTTATTTTAATTCAATAAATATAATGATTTTTTATTATAATTTTTAATCAAA
>NZ_SJDU01000540.1 GCF_005518285.1 Brachyspira catarrhinii
TCAAGAATTAATAAATAAGGAATCCATATCAGATAATAAAATATATTGTCCAAATAAAGTTAATTCAAAATTTCAGATAATATGCGATGGCAATAACGATAATATTAGAGGGATTGGCAAGTATATAAATATAAATTTCAATGTAGAAAAACAGATTGTTGAAAATACCGAATTGGAAAAAGAAAAATTAAGTAATGCCATAGAAAAAGTTAAAGAAGATATAATTAAGCAAAAGACTATAATAGAAAAAAATTTAACGAATGACGAATATCTAATATTTGAAACGCATTTATCTATATTATTAGACGAATCTTTAATTGAAGAAGTCAATAATTCTATAGAAAATAATAAGTATAGCGCCGCTTATTCGTATTATTTGGAAATGAATAAATACTTTCAAAGTTTTGAGGAATTGGAAGACGGTTATATAAAAGAGAGAAAATACGATATTAAAGATATATTGCATCAGGTATTGAAATATTTATTAAATTATAATATAGAGATACCTAAAGAAGATAATATAATATTGATATTTAACGAAATGTATGCTTCCATTGTGCCGAAAATATCTCATAATATTAAAGGAGTAATTTCAAAAAATGGAAGTCCTCTTTCTCATGCGTCTATACTATTAAAATCCGTTAATATACCTTATATAATTTATGAAGATGCTTTAAATTTAATCGATAAAGAATTATATATAGATATAAAAAATTTTAATATTGATTACCGATAGAATAGACGAAATAGAAAATATATTTTTAGTCTATAGCCTTTTTAACTCTTATGATTTTAAATTTTTCAATATTTTTCTTTAAGTTCTTCAAAATCTTCATTTGAAAAAGTCGATATAACTAGAGGAATTAAAATATTTTCTTCTTTAAAAATCATATCGTAAATTTTATTTTTCAATTCTTCTATTTTATCAAAAACTTTATTATCGTTAATAGACATAATCTCTTTAGCTTCTTCCAATATTTCTTTATCGACTTTAGTCATAACTTTTGAAGGTTCGGAATTTCCATATTTGTTTAATCCTGCAAAAAATAGAGTTTCTTTTTTTATATAATGATTATTTAATTTATTATAAAATTCTTCAAATAGTTTTATATCTTTTGACGCTATTATATTTTCTATAGAATTTTTTATTTCAATATTTTCTTTTTTAAACTCTTCTATTAACGATAATAAAGTTTTTGATAAAATAGAA
>NZ_SJDU01000541.1 GCF_005518285.1 Brachyspira catarrhinii
AACTTATTAACGGCGGGTACAATGGACTTGAAGACAGAGAAAAAAGATATGAAAATATATTAAAAATACTAGAGGATAAAAATGTCTGATGCATTAACGGCTTTATCTATAATAGGTATTTGTATAACTATACTCATAATTGGAAAATGGGTTAAGGACCTTATTCTGCATAATAAGCAAGCTAAATTAAAAGCAAATATTAAAGACGGTACTATAGAGTTTGGAAATGATAAGGTTAATGCAGAAAAAACTATAGAAAATCAAAATAAGATTGTATCTAATGCATTTGAATCTCCAAAAGAGCTAGCTGTATTAGAATCGAAAAATAACAGTGAAATATTAGCTTATTATCATGGAGATAACAAAAAAGAAGAAAATAAGTTTAAATATGATGAGAAAATTACATCTCTTACTGTATATAAAGAGTATAGCAGTATAATAAGTCAAAGTACATTAAAAGTGCAAAGTCAAATCATAAGCTATATAGTACATAATCATATACTTGATAAAGATAAAGCAGAGCTTAGGGAATATATAAAAGCAAAAAGAATAGAGATTATTAATATATATAATGAGGCTTTATCTAAAAGCAACATTATGAGTATAAATAAGCTAGGTTTAGAAAATATATGTAATTTTTATTATATGATTATTTTAGATAAAATAGAGGATATTTATAAATCAATTTATAATAATCATCAAGCACAATATGATAAACGTAAAGCATTTATGAAAAATCTTAAAAATATTCCCGCTGCTGACAGATTAAAAAGCTATGATGTATTTATTAATAATAATTTTACTGAAACAACTATCAAAGACAGTGAGATAGTTTTAGAAAATCTTGAATATCTGCAGAAGTTCCTTTTAGGCATATTTCACGACAATTTAAAATACAATGGAGTTAGATAGATGAGTTTTATAGAAAAGCATAATGCTAATAAAAAATTAAGTATCTATACAAGCATAGTTACTTTTATTTTAGGGGTTGTTTGGGTTAGTGTTAATCTTATCTGGAGAGGTAGAACAGTTGCTAAAGAAGAAGCTATTGCTGTTGTAATAATTTTCCTTGGTCTTAATGCAGTTAGTTTTGGAAGTGATTTAAGAGGCTTTTTGAAGATATTAAGAAACAATAATATTAATGATGATAAAAAAAATAATAATGAAAAGGAGTAAGCAGTGATTCCAATAATAACGGGCTTTTTATCCA
>NZ_SJDU01000542.1 GCF_005518285.1 Brachyspira catarrhinii
TACCAAATCGTAATCGGAGTCTCCAACTTTCGTATTACTTTCGTTATATTCTTCGGCGAGAGTGACGATAGTTCCGTCTCCGCAAACATCTATAGAATTATAGCCCGCCGTGTATTTATTTGCCGCGTGGGTGGTAGTGTCCAATACTTGAAGCTTTTTAGTAAAACGCCTTCCTCCATTCTCGCTAATATAGAATGACATTCCTCTTCTAAAATTAGGACCCGTTAGCAAATGAAGGATTCTCGTTTTATCATGCTCGCTCTCTCTTGTCCAAATAATGCCTTCCGAGTCCACATTACCGCATAGCATATTAGCCCAATGTCCCAATACTCCCGAAGTCGGATTATCAAAAGTTCCCCAAGTTAATCCTCCGTCAGTAGAATATCCATACATACGAGGTTGTCCTTGTTGACCCGCTTTGCTATCTCCATTCCTAACCGTCATTAATAAACTGCCGTCATCCAATTCGCCCACTATTTTTGGCTCTGAAAGACTATAAGAGCTGTGTTTAGCGGTGTTTATAGTTGGGTGGAGATTCCAAGTTTCGCCCTCGTCATCGGAATATAGAAAGTAAGCTACTATGCCTTTTCCATTTTCTTGTCCAACCATACAAGTTGCCAACCTACCGCTCTTTAATGTAGTTCCTCTGCCAGAAGTTGCAAATCCTCTAACGATATTTTTTTCTTTCATTCTTTTGAATACGGTATCTTGCCCTACCTCTTTCCATAGCGACCAATTTTCGCCGTTATCCAAACTTTTTGACATAACCATCCTTGAAGGAGTTGCGGCGTTAGCTCCGTTAATATAACCGCCGCCAGAAACCGCTAAAGCTACCAATTTTCCGCTCAAACATTTGAATACGGAAACATCGCCCTTATTGTTAATTCCCGTCATATCGTCATTAATAGAAGCGGGAGGAATAGTTTTTTCGTCACTCCAAGTTTTGCCTCCGTCTTTGCTAATTTTATAAACTATATCTATGGGACCTGTTTTTGAACCGACATCTCTACCTGTTTTATGTCTATTATCTCCTAAGGCTATAATATTTCCGTTATCGGCGACTATTATCGCTGGTATATGATATATTTGAGGGTCGGTCGTTCCGCCTCTCGAATCGAATACGATGGTAGGACCTTGAGAGTATGGTTGTTGTTGTTGCTCTTCGGTTAGATACCAAGCGGGGAAAACTTTACCATCTTCGTTGGTTA
>NZ_SJDU01000543.1 GCF_005518285.1 Brachyspira catarrhinii
ATTCATATACTCCTTAATTTTTTCACTGATAGGCTATGACAATTTACAATTATTCTTTGACAAATTTTTATATTAATAATAATATTTTAAAAATAAAAAAGCCTATACTTTACATATAGGCTTATTAATATAAATATAATTTTATTTTACATAAACTTGAGACAGTATACTAAGAATACTGTCAATAGATTTATATACATTATCTTCTGTTATTTCTTTACACTTATAGTTATAAAAATTATCTTTATCTACAATAGCAAATAGAGCAAATAAATTAATATAATCTTCTAATCTATATTTATCTTTATCTATTGTTATTTTAGATACAGCTTCAAAATATATATGTCCCAATTCATGAGCTATAAATATTCTCAATTGCTTTTTATCTGTTATTTCTTCAGCATAATATATTATAGCACCTGAACTTTGACCATCATCTTTATACATAAAATCAATTGATGCTGGTAAAGGCAATCCCTTTGTTTTTCTTAATAAAATTGGATAAAATCTAAACCTATTATTACTAATAAAATCAATTATTATTTGACGATCTTCTTTATCAATATTTTTATTATTAGCAATTTGAACATTAAATCTTTCTATCCTTTCTTTATTAATAATACTTTCTATAGATGATACTAAATGAGATAAATAATGATTATCTATCTCGGGCTGTATTTTTTCTTTAAACTCTTTAGATAACATATCTATTACAGATAATTCCATACCTGTTTTTCTATGAACTTCATTTAGAAAATCTTTATCATAAATTGTATTAATATTTTCCATATTAAATTGTTTTCCAACTTCCTTCTAAAAATTTAGCTAATCTAATATTATATTCCAATTCATCTCTATTGATATCATTAATATTTGAAGGTTCTAAATTAAAAGATTTTTTCACACCCATAATTTGCTCTAATAACTTAATCTTTTCATCATAGTTTTTTAAATTATATTTATTTACAAGTAAATCTTCAACTTTTTCTTTACTATTTGCCAAATAAAAATCAAGATAAATATCTTTTGTTATTTTATATTCTAATTCCATAATAAAATAAATCTCCTATTTTTTAAAGATATCCATGATACAATAGTATATCAAAATAAATTCTTATGTCAACTATTTAATATAAAAAATATAATATAGTTCATACTATTTGGATTGGTCAGATGATAGGCCCTAAAGGACTTGGTGCTATTGCTGT
>NZ_SJDU01000544.1 GCF_005518285.1 Brachyspira catarrhinii
TCTAACCATAGTGGAATGTAAATTCTATATATTCGATATAGCCTCTAAATTTTAATTTAATAATAAATCTAACCATAGTGGAATGTAAATAATAGATTCCACGCCAAAGAGTTTTGTGTATATTTATAATAAATCTAACCATAGTGGAATGTAAATAGACATAAAAGACATAAATTTGAACAATTCGGATTTATAATAAATCTAACCATAGTGGAATGTAAATCCGTAAAGCAAAGCTTGTCTTTCGTCAAAACTTAAATAATAAATCTAACCATAGTGGAATGTAAATTAGCGGGATAGAGAGGAGGCACTCTGTCAGACCAGTATAATAAATCTAACCATAGTGGAATGTAAATCCGAAACTGTCGCCGTTTATTTTTATAGCGTCCGCTATAATAAATCTAACCATAGTGGAATGTAAATTAGCATATACTGCTGGCTACACTTCTAAAAAATATGGATAATAAATCTAACCATAGTGGAATGTAAATTTATTGGAATCTTTTCAGATACACAGAGCAATTCAGATAATAAATCTAACCATAGTGGAATGTAAATATAAATATATTTTCGATAATTCTTTTTTCATACTTGCATAATAAATCTAACCATAGTGGAATGTAAATTAAATAGACTAATTAAAAATATACGAATTCGGACTAATAATAAATCTAACCATAGTGGAATGTAAATGAAGCGTCCTTCGTAATCTTTCAAATCATCGCAAGTATAATAAATCTAACCATAGTGGAATGTAAATAAGCTATAGCATAATAGCATCGCAACCTTATAAGAATAATAAATCTAACCATAGTGGAATGTAAATAAACAAACTCTTGGAGAGCCGATGGCCGTGCCTATAAATAATAAATCTAACCATAGTGGAATGTAAATATATGTATAGTATGTCAAGATACTCTATACATATCGATAATAAATCTAACCATAGTGGAATGTAAATTGGAGAACAAATATACGAAGTATTTTACGATAGAAAATAATAAATCTAACCATAGTGGAATGTAAATCGCGATTATTTTACTACGGTTTTGCCTATTCAACAGAATAATAAATCTAACCATAGTGGAATGTAAATAATATTTTTTCGGCAATACATTTTCAAAAAATAAAGATAATAAATCTAACCATAGTGGAATGTAAATAATAACCGTGCCGTCCGTTTGTTTTTCTCTCTTATAATAA
>NZ_SJDU01000545.1 GCF_005518285.1 Brachyspira catarrhinii
TACCAAATCGTAATCGGAGTCTCCAACTTTCGTATTACTTTCGTTATATTCTTCGTAGAGAGTGACGATAGTTCCGTCTCCGCAAACATCCAAAGAGGTATAGCCCGAGTTATATTTACCTGGATATACAGCAGTATCGATTACATTGAAAATTTGTCTAAAGCTTCTGCCATCATCTTCACTCAACCAAAAATTCATTCCTCGTCTGAAATTAGGTCCCGTTAGTAATTGGAGTATTCTCGTCTTGTCATGCTCGCCTGCTCTTGTCCAAACTATACCTTCGCCGTTCACATTACCGCATTTCATCCTACTATTCCAAATTCCAAGTTGTCCAGAAGACGGACTATTGAAAGTTCCCCAAGTTAATCCTCCGTCAGTAGAATACCCATACATACGAGGTTGTCCTTCTCCGCCTCTTACACCTTGTCCATTTCTAACCGACATAAGTAAATCGCCGTTATCCAATTCGCCCACTATTTTTGGCTCTGACAAAGAGTATTGTCCTTTAGCGACTCCCATATTATCATAAATATTCCAAGTCTCGCCCTCGTCATCGGAATATAAATAAAATACTATTAAAGCGCCGTTATCTCCAAGCATAGCAGTTGCCAATCTACCGCTCTTTAATGTAGTTCCTCTGCCCGAACTTGCAAACGCTCTATTGACACTTGGGCTCATATTTTTCATTTTACTGAATACGGATGTTTGTCCCACCTCTTTCCATGCAGTCCAAGTTTCGCCGTTATCCAAACTTTTTGACATAACCATCCTTGAAGGAGTTGCGTCGTTTTTTCCAGCTATCCAACCGCCGCCAGATACCGCTAAAGCCACCAATTTTCCGCTCAAACATTTGAATACTGAAACATCGCCTTTATTTTCAATTCCCGTCATAACATCATTTTGAGAGGCGGGTAAAATAGTTTTTTGCTCGCTCCAAGTTTTGCCTCCGTCTTTACTAATTTTATAAACTATATCTATGGGACCTGTTTTTGAACCGACATCTCTGCCTTTTTGATGTCTATCGTCTGCGAAGGCTATAATATTTCCGTTATCGGCTACTATTATCGCAGGTATATGATATATTTGAGGGTCGGTCGTTCCGCCTCTCGAATCGAATAAGATTGTAGGACCTTGAGTATAGTTAGTTTGCTGTTGCTCTTCGGTTAGATACCAAGCGGGGAAAACTTTACCATCTTCGTTGGTTA
>NZ_SJDU01000546.1 GCF_005518285.1 Brachyspira catarrhinii
CAGATTTCAATTGTTCAGTAATATATTTCATAAATATAATGAGTGATACTATAATATTTATATGATAAAGTCATTATCTAATAACTTGATATTTCTAGTTATTAGTAATTATACAAATACCACCTGTACCAAAAACATATAAATTATAGTTCCTGCTCCTATGCTTATTAGTACATTTCTTTTTATTATATGCAAAATTATTATAATTGCTATAGATATTAATTCTGGTAAGGCATATGGAAACTTTATTATATTAATATCTTTAAGGCAGTATATAACTAGAAGTGATATCATAGAGTATGGCAGCATCTTGCCCAAAAACTTTATATATTTACTTTCGGATAATGATTTATTTATTATAATAAAGGGAAGAAACCTTAAAAAAGCGGTTCCTATTACAATCATTAAAGCTGTTATAAATATTTCTTTATTATTCATATATTTTCCCGTATTCATTATATTTATAAATAATACTTATAGCAATAAATATTAATATCATAGCAAGTATTATAAATATATTAGTTTTAAATATTAAAATAGGTATAGAGCATAAAAGTCCAATCAAAGCACCTCTATGATCTTTACTTTCAAGCCATTGTTCTGTGAATATTACAACAAATAAAGCAGTTAAAACAAAATCAAGCCCTTTAGTATTGAAAGTTATAAATGATCCTATCAAACAGCCAAGCAATGTACCTATATTCCAATAGCAGTAATTCATAAATGATACAAAAAAGTAAAATGCTCTTTTATTGATATTTTCTTGTATATTATGCGAGCAAACTATAGAAAAAGTTTCATCACTTAATGAAAATATTAGAAATGGCTTTAATATTCCTATAGATTTATATTTAGAAGCCATAGATATGCCGTAGAATGCCACTCTTGAATTAACCATTAATGTTAGCACTAAGGCATATAATGGATTAAATGGTGCTAAAAATAAATAATTAATAGCTGTATACTGCATACTTCCGCAATAGGCAAACAAACTTAAAAATACAGCGAGAGAAGTATCAAGTCCTTTAGCTTTCATAAGTATTCCATAAGCCATGCCTAAAAATATATAGCCTATAAGAACAGGTATTGTTATTGGAAATGCGTATTTTAATGCTGAAATTAAATCATGTTTTTTAGTATTCATATTATTTATAGCTTTGATTTTATATTCTTCACTTTGTTTTCATCGGTATATTTTACA
>NZ_SJDU01000055.1 GCF_005518285.1 Brachyspira catarrhinii
TATCGGAGCTACCATCATATCGATTCCCAAAAACGCCTCTATGATATAAATCGTCCACTTTATATTTCAAATTATCAATAGTCTCTTTAATATCTTCTCTCGTTTCTTCTCCCGCTTTTGGCGCAAATAAAATGCCCAACGCAACTCCTGCGGTTACTCCCAATATAAAAGAAAATAATCCCGATACTTCTTTAGACATAATATATCCTCCTGTCTTATCTTTATCATTTTAGTAAATATTAAATTCAATTTAATTTTTTGTCAACTATAAATAACTATAAAATTTTATTTTTTGTTCTTTATATACCTTTTTATAAATCTGCTTATTATCATAATAAAACCCATTATGCCCGATATAACGAATCCTATTACTCCGATTATTGATACGCCATAAATTAAAGGAGGAATTTCTGCGCTCAATATGAACGCGCTTGAAATTATTAAAGAAGCCAAAACTATAGAATAACTTAATCTGTCCGCCAAACCGTCCAATGTGTTTGAAAGTATATCGAGTTTTTTATGTTCGAGTTGAACTTTTATCGAACCTTTTTTTACCATTTCCGCAACTTCGGATAAATCGGAAGGAATGCTTTTTAATACTTTTGAATAATCTAAAATCAAATTCTTCGACTGCTTAAATATATTGTCAGGCTTCAATCTGTCTTTCACATATCTTAAAGCGAAAGGTTTGATATGTTCTATTATTTTTAAGTCTTTATCCAAGTTTCTTGCCACGCCTTCCAAAACGATTAAAGATTTTATTAAAAGCATAATATTGCTTGGTAAACTCAATTTAAACTCTCTTATAATATATATAAGTTCGTTGAATATATCTTCCATATTAATATTATCCAAAGACATATCTATATATTTGCTTATGAAAACGAAAATTGCCGTATTGAAATCTTCTATATTCGCTATTTCGTTATGATTGCATAAAGCTAAAATCGATTTCGATAGAGTCAAATAATCGGCGGAACTTATGCTTACGATAATATCCGAAAACGCGTCTTTTGAATTTGGCGGAATAAATCCTATCATTCCAAAATCTATAAAACATAAAACATTATTTTCCAAAGCCATCAAATTTCCTGGATGCGGGTCGGCATGAAAGAATCCGAGCATAAAAACCTGCTCCAAAACGGCATCGACTCCGATTGCGACAAGTTTTTTTCTATCGTATTTTGTGTCTTCGGGGTTTATATCGGAAATTTTTATTCCGCCTATATATTCCATTGTGAGTATATTTTTCGTGCTGTAATCTTCGTATATTTTCGCTATTTTTACATTTTTATTTTTTTCAAAATATTTTGCAAATTTAATCGTGTTGTTTTTTTCAAAATTAAAATCCAATTCCTGCAAAAGTTGTCCCTTAAAAGCCTTTATAAGTTTTTGAGGTTGCATGAAAGCGTATTCTTCGTTATGTTTTTCCAAAATATTTGAAAGCCAAACTATGATTTCTATATCGGTTAATATTTTTTCTTCTATATCGGGACGCTTTACTTTTATGGCGACTTTCTCCCCCGTTTTCAATATTCCCGCATGAACTTGAGAAATCGATGCGCTCGCTTTAGGCGTTATTTCAAAAGATTCGAATGTTTCTTCTATAGTTTTTCCCAATTCTTTTTCAATTATTTTAATCGCTTCGTTTTCATCGAAAGGTTTTACATGATTTTGAAGTTTGCTTAATTCGTCCGTTATATCTTTTGGAAGTATGTCGTTTCTATTTGATAAAATCTGCCCGAGTTTTATAAATGTAGTTCCCAATTCTTCGAGAGCCATTCTTAATCTCTGCCCTCTGCTGAACTTTCTTAAATCCACGCCCTTATATTTTATATTTACTTTTGAAATCGGTTTATTTACAATTTTTAGTATTGGAGTTACGGCGATTATGTCTCTGAAACCGTAAGCTATGATTATAGATATTATTTCTCTTGTTCTGTTTATTGATTTTATATTAGCCACTTGAAAGTTTTCCCGATAAACTATTAAAATAAATTATTATTTTTACTGTTCTTTTTTTATAGAATTTTTTAATTCTTCCAATTCTTTTTTTATCGATTCGTAATCTTCTTTTTTTACATATCCCATTTTGTCTATAGTGGTTTGTATTTTCTCGTCCAAATATTTTCCGAATTCTTCTCTCGTTTCGTTTGCCTTCGATACCATATCTTTTACAAATTTTTCTCCCTCTTCGGCGTCCATATTTCTATCTTTTATGAATTCTCTCGCTACATCTTCGACTTTTTCCTTGCCTTTTAACATTAAACCTATTCCAGCATAAAATCCGCTTTTTATATCGTCCGCTATTCCCATATTAATCTCCTTGATTTTTATTTTTAATATTTGTTAATTGTTTTTAAATAGTATTATCTTTAATAAAAATGTCAATATTAAAAATTGTAATATATTAAGAAGTCTTAAACACTATTTAATTTAATTAAATATAAAATAATAAATTATTTCCCAATACAAAAATTCTCAAATATCTCTCTTATAATTTCTTCGGCGTAAATTTTTCCGCTCACATTTCCCAAAATATTATTCAAAATATTCGTCTCTTCGGCGACTTCGTCTAAAGAATAATTTTGTTTTGATTTTTCAATGCATATATTGATTTGTTTAAGTCCGTTTTCCAAATATCCTCTCTCTCTATTATTCACATAACTTTCTTTATTGAATATTTCAATATCGCCGTCTTTAATATAATTTTTCAAAGCAAAAAATAATTTTTCTTTTCCTTCTTCCGTCTTCGCGCTTATATTGATAACGGGAGTTTTAAAATCATAATAGAATTTATTTTCGCTGTCGATTTTATTAATCAGATAAATTATATTTTTATCTTTTACGGTTTCTAAAAATTCGATTAAATTAATATCGTCTTCGCCCGCTTTTTCGCTTCCGTCAAAAACCGCGATTATAATATTCGATTCATGCGCGCATTTTTTCGCTCTCTCTATTCCTTCGATTTCTATGTCGCTATCCGTTTCTTTATGAAATCCCGCCGTGTCCATCAAATAAAAAGGAATATTTTCTATATAAATATTTTCGCTCAAAAAATCTCTTGTAGTTCCAGCAACCGAAGAAACTATAGCTCTGTTTTTTCCAAGTATCATATTGAAAATACTGCTCTTGCCCGCGTTTACTTTTCCCAAAATCGCTACTTTTATTCCGTTTATAAGAGTTTCTACTTTCTTTGAATTATTTAAAATATTTTCTATATCTTTTTTTATTTTGTAAAAATTTTTAATAAGTTTATCGTAGGAAAAATTTTCGGTTTCGTCTTCTGGAAAATCAAGCTCTCCGTAAATAAGCATGAGAGAATTTTTTATATTTTCCCTTAATCTGTCAATCTCTCTCGTGAGCCTTCCTCTCATTTTATAAATACTCGCTTCCGCCATTAGTCTGTTGTTTGAATCTATCAAATCATGAACCGCTTCCGCTTCGCTTATTCCAATCCTTCCGTTTATATAAGCTCTGTAAGTAAACTCGCCTTTATTCGCCTCTCTCGCTCCGTTTCTTATTATCAAATTTATTAAAGATTCTATAATTACTACGCTTCCATGACAAATAAATTCAACTGTATCTTCTGTAGTAAAACTGTTTGGAGATAAAGTGGTAAGTAAAATTAATTCGTCTATTGGATTATTATTTTCGTCTTTTATTAACGCGTAATAACTTTTTCTATGTTCGAATTTTTTTATATTAACATTTTCGTTATTTGCATAAAAACAAATTTTTGAAGCTATCTCAAGCGATTTGCTCCCAGACATTCTTATAACGGCTAAAGCGCTTTTTGAAAATGGAGTTGCAAGCGCGACTATCGTATCTTTTAAATCGTATTCGTTCATTTTATTTTTTATTATTGTCAATATTTTTAATTATTTTTAAATCTTTAATTCATTTAATTATTTACAAGATTATTTGAAATAATATTTTTATTTTTCTTTTTTAATCTCTTCAATTTCTTTTCTTCTTTTTCCTTAAGTTTTAAAACATCAAATAAATTTCCGTTTTCAATTATATAATCTTTACAAAAATCATAATCTTCTTTCATAGTTTCGATTTTTGGAATTTGTTTTGCAAATTTAACATAGTCGGAGTTTTTAAGCATATTTATTATATATTCGCTTTTTTGAAATTCGTTTTCGTCAAACAGATTATTAATTTCGCTTGTCGTCATATCCTCTATATTAAATGAAAATCTTTTCGTTAAATATCTTTTAAATATAAAAGTCAATTCAAAATAATATTCGGCAAATTTTTTTTCGTTAAAATAAATTTTGTAATCTAATTTTTTTAAATCGTTCAAAGCCTCTTCGTCCTCTTTTATAATCGCTTTCTCGTTAAATTTTCTCTCTAAATATTTAACTATAAAAAATATTAAAATTATTATTGCAAATATTAAAAGCGCTCTCGCAAAAATAATAAGCCAAACATATCGAGGCATTGGAATCGAAACCGTTGATTTCATTGGAGGCAAAGTATCTCCGTCCGAAAAAGAATAAACCAAAATATTTATATCGTCTCCGTTTAATTCTTTATATTGATTGTTATATTCGTAAGTAATCTTAAAAGGAAAAATGACAAACTGCCCGATGTCGTAAAAACCGATTCTGTATTTTATTATTCTTTCTTTATAATTTCCAATATTTTTCGTTTCGTTTTGAACTTCGATTATTCTCGATTGATTTTCTCTTTCGTCAAACGAAATATCTTCAAATTGATAATCGATTTCGTTTTTTGAAATAATTCTGACTTCGTAAATTATATCGTCTCCGATAGTTATATTTAAAGAAGACACTTTTGTTTTTACCGACACATTAGTTCCGTTTTCGATTTTTTTAAAATTCAAACAAGAAACGAATAAACTAAAAGAAAATAATAAAATAATTTTTACCAATATAATTTTTTTTGAATTTTTCATGAAATTAAATTTATCCTATATAATCGACTGTTTTCTTCAGTCATTTCAATTTCAAGCTCGTAATAAGGTTTATCAAAATAGCTTTCAAATTTATCTCCCCATTCAATCATCGTGATTCCGTTTTCTTTGATTTTATCTTTAAATCCTATATTATCCAATTCCTCTTTTGAAGAAAGTCTATATAAATCTACATGCCTTAATATCGTTTCCTCGCCGTTAAGAATTATATCATATTCGTTTATTAATGTAAAAGAAGGACTGCTTACAATATCTTCGCTTTTTAGAACTTTGGCAAATATTCGCACGAAAGTGGTTTTCCCAAATCCCAAATTTCCTTTCATTATTATCAAATCGCCGTCTTTTACAATGTCGCATAAAAAAGATGCAATTTCTTCTATATTTTCAATATTTGATTTTTTAGTTAAAATATTTTTTTTCATATCATTATTGATTATATAGTTAATGTGATAAATTAGCAATTTTAAAATTGTTGACAAAAAATTTAATTAAATTTACGCCACCGCCAAAGGCACACAAAGTGAGGCGCGCGGAGCGAAAAATATTTTTAAAATATAAAATTAAAATACTATTAGTAAATTATAATTTTTTTGTATATTTACAAATTCTTACATTAACAGAATCATACTCAAAATTTTTTAATTCTTCTTTTGTAAAAATATTTTCGTCCACATTTGGAAAGAATCTGTCGCAATTATAATCTTTATCGATATGCGTCAAATAAATTGTATCGGCATAGTAAATCGCTCTTTTGTAAATTGACTCTCCTCCAATTATAAAAATCTCTTTTTCGCGCAATAATTTTATTATAGCGTCTTCTAAAGAAAATTCATAAAAAAGATTATGGTATCTACTATAATACACCAAGTTTGGAGTTGACGATATTACGATATTTCTTCTGTCTGGCAAAGGTTTATTTCCGAGAGATTCAAAAGTGCCTCTTCCCATAATAACCGTGCATCCCGTAGTCGTTTTTCTAAAAAATTCCATATCTTCTTTTATATGTCCCCAAGGCATTTTTCCGTTTAAGCCGATTCCATTTTTTGAATCAACAGCGGCTATTAGCGAAATAATCATACTGCAACCTCTCCTTTGATAGCGGGATGAAATTTATAATTTTCAATTTTAAAATCCTCGTAAACATGACTAAAAATATTCGGCGCTTCGTTTATAAACAATTCCGTCTCTTGCGGATAAGGTTCTCTTGAAAGTTGAGTTTTAACCTGCTCGATATGATTATTATAAATATGAGCGTCTCCGAAAGTCATAATCAATTCTGAAGGATAAAGTCCGCTATGCATCGCAAGAAGTCGCGTGAGTATCGCGTAAGAGCTGATATTAAAAGGAACTCCCAAAAACAAATCTGCCGAACGTTGATATAAATGAGTTATTATTCCGCCTTTTGAATTAACCGAAAATTGACACATCATATGACATGGAGGAAGATGCATTTTGTCTATTTCGCCGACATTCCAAGCGTTCAAAATTATTCTTCTGCTTGTAGGATTATTTCTTAAGGAATTTATTATATTTGAAATTTGGTCGATTTTACCGCCTTCTTTAGTTTCCCAAGCTCGCCATTGTTTGCCGTAAACTGGACCAAGCTCGCCCATATCGTCCGCCCATTCGTCCCATATATGAACATTATTTTCAAGCAAATATTTTATATTTGTAGAACCTCGCAAAAACCAAAGCAACTCCACAATAACGCCTTTCATAAAAACTTTTTTAGTCGTTATTATTGGAATTTTATTTCCGTCAAATTTGAATCTTAATTGCGGAGCAAATATTCTTTTCGTGCCGACACCCGTTCTGTCTAAAGTTTCTTCGCCTTCTTCCAAAACTTTTTTTAGTAAATCCAAATAATTCTGCATCTCTAATCCTTAATGATAAAATATTAAATTGATTATATAGAAAAAAAGAATTTTATCAATAATGAAAAATGATTGCATTTTTTATATTTTAAGATATTCTAATATTTATAAATTTTAATTAGGATAAATTATGGGAAGATTTGAAATTTTGACAAAACATATAGAACCGTTAAAAAATGAAAAGGAATATAGTAATCCATTAAATAATAAAGAAGGATGGTTTATTTATGGTGAATATGCCGATACGGTAAAATCATTTATCGATGATTTTTACAATTTTATAGATTATGATAATAATGATATGGATTTTGAAATTAGAAATTATATGTCAACAGTAAATAATATTATGCCTGAAAGTGGTCATGTAAAGGATATTAATATTTCGTTATTAGATGCTAAATCAGTTGTGGCTCTTATTACCCGTTGTATAAGGGGCGAAAGATTTTGTGGCGGATTACTTTCTGGAGTATTGAAAAGTGGCTTTATATTGAAACTATTAGAAAGATTAAAAGAAATAGACGAAAGCCAAAATTAAAATTATGAGTGAATTTAGTGAAATTGAAAATAAAATAATCGAATATATAAAAAAATATCTTCCTTTTAGAGAAGAACATATACTTTCTACTCGGGAGCTTGCCGTTCAAATTGCAGAAAAATATAATGTCGATATTTATAAAACTTCAATCTCCGCTTTATGCCATGATTTAGGGAAAAGATATAAAGACGAAGAAATGAAAAAAATAATATTAGAATGCGACAATAAAGAATATCCAAATTATATAACGGGAGCTTTGCTTCATGCGAGAGTAAGCGCGATTATTGCGGAAAACGAATTCGGCATAAAAGATAAAGAAATTTTAAGCGCTATTGAAAGCCACACAGTCGGACATGGAAATATGAGCATGCTTGAGAAAATAATATACGCGTCCGATTATCTCGAGCCGACAAGAAAAATCGAAACGGCAAATAAAATCAGAGAAAAAATTTTTATAGATTTTGACGAAGCTTTTTTGGATGTAGTTTTGGAGTCGATAAATTTCGTTTTAAGCAAGAAACAATATTTATCCGACAAAACCATAGAACTTTATAATTCTTTAGTTATTAAAAATTGAAAAATTAAACTTCTCGGAGCAATACGATATCGTTTTGTTTTATAGTCGTGTTTCCTCTCGGGATAATCGTCCCGCCGTCTCTCTTTATCATAACGACTAAATTATTTTTTGCCAAATGCAAATCTTTTAGTTCCTTATCTTTCCAAGGATGATGATTGTTTATGATTATTTCTTTCAAATTTATATCGTAATATTTCGTTCGTTTCGCGTTCAAAATAACTATATCGCCTTTTTCAATGGTTGTGTTTCCGTTTGGAATAACCGTGCTTTCGCCTCTTTCAATCGTCACAACTATCGACTCTTCTGGAAATTCAATATCTTTAATCTGCCTGCCAACCCAATGATGCGAAGGAGGAATAGTTATCTGAATAAGTTGCATATCCGAATCGTCAACATAATCGTTGAATGTTTTCAATACATTTTCGTTGGAATCGACCAAATCCAATTTTCTCGCTATTATAGGCAAAAAAGTTCCTTGAAATAAAATCGAAATTATCGCAAGAAAAAATACTATATGAAAGACATCGTAATTTATTCCTTCCGTGTGGCTGCCCATAACTAATATTGCAAAAGCGATTGAAGCGGCTCCTCGCAGTCCCGCCCACATAACGAGCAGTTGCTTTTTGAAACTCACTTTAAAAGGAGTAAGTAAAACGGCAACGGCTATCGGTCTTGCGATAAAAGTTATAAATAAAACTACGGGAATCGCGGTATACGCGGCGGGCAATATATTTTGAGGAGTGGAAAGCAAACCTAATAAAAAGAACAATACCATTTGCATAAGTCCCGTGATGCCATCAAAAAAATTAACCAAAATAACTTTATTCTTAAAATGACAATTTCCCAAAACGATTCCAACTATATACGCGCTTAAAAATCCGTTTCCGCCAAATGAAGCCGATAAAGAATAAGAAAGAAGCGCCGTTGCAAAAACAAATATCGTGTCGAGTCCGTTTATTGCGAATTTAATTTTCTTTAAAACTAAATAAGCCAAATACGATATTAAAGCGGCTACCAATAATGCGAAAACTATTTGTTTAAAAAGCATAATAATTATAGATAAAGGAGTTCCTATGGTTTTTCCGATTAAACCTAAAAATATAACGGTAAGCATATAGGACATTGGGTCGTTACTTCCGCTTTCAAGTTCGAGTAACGAAGCCAAACCTCCTTTTAAATTCAAATTTTTAGAACGAAGTATTGAAAACACGGAAGCGGCGTCAGTCGAACCTATAACTGAACCTATAAGCATACTTTCAAATAAATCTATTTTGAGAATCAAATAACATAATAAACCAGTGATAATAGAAGTTAAAAAAGTGCCTACGAAAGAGAGTAAAAACGCTTGCTTTGCCACAGGTTTTGCAAATTCCCAATTCGTTCCAAAACCTCCGTAAAACATTATAAATATTAAAGTGACTGTGCAAATATTACTTGAGAGAGAATAATCGCTGAAATTATACATTTTATTGAAAATCATACCCAATATTAAAAACAATAATAACGAAGGAACGCCTATTTTTGAAGAGACATTATTTGCCATTATGCATATTATTATTATTATCGCCGCCGTAAGTATAGCTATGTTCATGTCCATTTTTAGAACTCTCTATTAATTGGAATTATTTTTGAATGTTATATTATATATTAAAATTTTAATAATATCAAGTATCTTATTATTTTATTTTGACAAATGGACGCGCACTCTGTAGGCTGGGCTTCGCCCTCGTAATGACTATTTTTTAAATTAAAACAAAAAAAGAGGAGGGAAAGTATCTCTACTCTCTCTCCTCGTCAAAGGAAGGAT
>NZ_SJDU01000547.1 GCF_005518285.1 Brachyspira catarrhinii
TTGATTTTGAATCTCTTCCCGAACAATTTGTATTGAAAGTAAATTGGGGCAGCGGAATGAATATTGTCGTAAAAGACAAATCAAAATTGGATATAGCGGACGCTAAAAATAAATTAAAAAAATGGATTAATCCGTTTTCAAATCATTATTACGCTTCTTATGAATACGCTTATAAGTATATCGAGCCTAAAATTACATGCGAAAAATTTATGAAAGATTTAAATACCGACAACCTTATAGTTTATAGAATTTATTGTTTTGACGGAGTTCCGCATTATATACATGCAATTACGGACGCTCATACGGGAATTGATAGATGTAATATTTACGATACAGAATGGAATAAATTAGATTTAGTTTATATTTGGGATAATACGGATTATGAAATTCCTAAACCTGAAAAGTTGGATTTAATGCTTGATTTGGCGCGTAAACTTTCTAAAGAATTTATTCATTTGGGAGTTGATTTTTTCTCTATAAATAATCAAATATATTGTAGCGAATTAACGTTTTATACGAATGCGGGACTTTCTCCATTCGAACCGAAAGAATGGGATTATAAATTTGGCGAATGTATTAAACTTCCGCAAGATAAGAAAGTAGAATACGATTTTGTAGACAGAGAAACTCTATTAAAACAATCGTATAATTTGGAGTTTATGGTTAAGGATTATAGAGATTTGGAAAATAATTTTAATTTATTAAAAAATAACGAAACGATTTCAAATAACGATTACGAAAAGTTGAGGTTAAATTGCAATTGGTGGACGCTTTTCGGAATATCGAACAACAGCGAATATTTGAGATTAACTTTATTTGGAATTAAAATTTCAATTAAAATGAATAAAGAAAAAGTTGATAAATTGGCTTGGTGGATACCGATTAGAAAATGGCGGGATAATTTCAGAAACAAATTCTTTGATAAATTCATAAAAAAAGGGGGGGTAAATAATGGTTTCAAATTTTTATATCCTCTTCGTTTTAGATTGGATTTGAATTATTGATTATAATATTCACGCTTTGTAAAAATTATAACTCGCGCAAACAATATTAAATTGAGATTTGAAAAGTAAGGTTGTTCTATTCAAGTTTATTATTTTGACAAATAAAATTATTCTGTTATAATATGCTTATGAATAACAAACCTTTTAATGCATTGAATGACTATTTTGTTCGGTATTTCTTTACCGACAAGGTAGG
>NZ_SJDU01000548.1 GCF_005518285.1 Brachyspira catarrhinii
TTTATCTAAATTAAGCGTATCCGTAATATGTATTTCTGATATTTCTAATTTTATTTTTAGAATAATTAAATATTTTGTCGTTAATTACATTTTTATTAGTGTTTATAATAGGAGATAAAATATCGCTCCAAAAATACGGATTAAAATAATCGTTATTAATGCTTATGAAAGTGTTTATTGAAAAATCTTCGTCTATTCTAAATAACGGTTTGTATAAATATTCTATCTCTTTGCCAAAATATTTTGCCTCATACAAAACGGACGAGGATACGCTTATTACTTTCTTTATTTTATTTGAAGTAAGCAAAAAATATGTCGGAATATCGTTTATCAATTCGATATAATCGCTCGAAGCTATATATTCGTTTACTTCCAAAATATCTTTTTCAAGCGGATGCGGACAATAATAAATCTTCGAATAATTTTTAGATAATTTTTCTATATAATCTTTATAAGAAATAATATTTAAAAATTCATTGCCTCTCTTAACCGAAACATCTACGCTCGTTTGTCCTATAAAGAGAGCCGAATTATCCAATATTTTATCATCGTTAAAAAGATTATTTTCAATGTATATATTGAAATAGTCCGCGTAGAAATAAAAATATTCTTCGGGTATTTTATATTTTGTTAAAATGTTGAAAATATCGACATTATTTGTATTCATCATAAAAATCGCATCGTCAAATAATTTATACGGATGAAACCAGAAATTAATAAAAGAAATATTCAAATTATCGAATATATTTTTAATATCTTCGCCCAACTCTACGCCTATAATTAAACAGTCGCTATCTACAAATTGTTTCAAATAATCGATTGATTCTTTTTTAATTTTTGAAATGTCGTATAAATAATAACTTTCTTTAATATCGGTTATAGAACTTTTATTAAAAAATTCTTTTCTGTCAAAGTTTAAGTTTTTTAATTCTAATATTTCCAAATTAGTGGAATAATATATCAATCTTTTTAATAATTTAACAAACCAAAAATGATATGTTCCGTTATTGTAAAAGGAATGTGTTAAAAAATCGATGGTAAATATTATTCTATTTATCATATTTTACTCCTTTGACAATTAAAAATAGCGAACGCCAAAGAAAGCGTTTAAATGTTTGAAATAATCTTTTAGTTTTGCAATGAAAAAACAGCCAAAAATTATAATAATGGCTTGTATTGTATTGTAT
>NZ_SJDU01000549.1 GCF_005518285.1 Brachyspira catarrhinii
ACTAGATATTCCTTTGGTTTTATTTTTACAGAAGTAGAATTAAAACCTGAAGAACGAAAAAAATTATTGGATAATCATAATAAATATTTAGCGGCATTTTTTGATGTAAAAGAACCGCCAACCGATTATGAATTAGAAGTATTAAAAGAATCAAATGAAGAACTAAAACTTTGCGAAGAGAAAGGTTTAGTAAGTTTATTAATAAATAAAACAAAAGGAATATCTAGTCCAGATAAAAAAGAGCTATTAAGTTGTTTATTATTAGTTCCTTATGCATATTTATTTTATGTTGGAGCTAAAAAATCGGCTGTAGTATTATTTATCATATCTTCTGCATTAATTTTTATGATAATGGCAATTAAAAGTCTTATACCGATACCATTTTTTATTGAATTAATAATTGTTTATATATGTTTAGCTGGCACATATGTTAGCTTAACGCATAAATTATTATATTTAGCATTTAAGGAAAGAATGAAAAAGGTTGAAAATGAGACATATGAAGAGGCTAAATTAGAAAAATTCAAATCTCTATGCCCCGATAAAGATAAATCTCAAAAGTCCTATATAGTTTCTTTTGTATGTTTAATTTTAATTTGTATTATAGCATCATTTACATTTAGAGATTCTGGAGTATTTATTAATCTGGTTAAAAAAGGAGCTTTCCAATCATATCCAAATGTAACTGTAGAGGAATTAATTAATGCAGCTATAAAAAAACCTAAATGGGAGCAAATAATAGCTAAAGATGGCAACAAATATGTAAATGTTTCTGGAGATATGTATGGAATGAAGGTATTAATACAGTTTAGGATTAATGACATAAAGGGACCTAAAGGCGATGGACCTTCATGGACTTGGGAAGTGAACGCATCCGAATTGGATGGACAACCTATGTCAATTCATGGATTAGCTGACGATTTATACCAATTATATATGGCAAATAAATAATATAATTGAAAATTGAAAAAATATTTATTAGGGGGCGGTTTAATGACTGCCCTTATTTTTACACAATGAAAAATTTATTACAAATAACGATTATTTTATTTTTAATTCAAGCCGTTTTAACAAGCGCTAACTATAAAGACGAGATAAAAGATTTTACAGTCGTAAAAGTTAGAGACGGCGATACTTTTGTAATCAATATAGAAAATGTTCCCGATGTATTTGGTAAAGAGATAG
>NZ_SJDU01000550.1 GCF_005518285.1 Brachyspira catarrhinii
ATACCATTCAAAAAATTAAGAAATAATGTTAGAAATAAAATAAATAGAGACATAGATATACATATAAATAATTTGATGGAAGAAAAGTTAAATAATATAAATTATAATATTAATAGCCTTATACACATAAATAACTTAGAAAAATTAAATAATATAACAGAAAGTATAAGTTATAGAATCAGAAAAACTACACCACAACCATATTTATATGTTGTTGATTTTCACATAGCAGAACATTGTAATTTAAACTGTTACAGTTGTAGTAATTTTTCTCAGCTTGCAGAAGAAGAATATATTGACATAGAGACATTTAGAAAAGATGTTAATAGATTATATGAATTAACAAAAGGTTTAATAAAAGAAATTCATATAATTGGAGGAGAACCATTATTAAATAAACAATGTCAAGAATATTTTAAAATAGTAAGAGCATTTTTTAAAACAAATATTTTGCAATTATGGACAAATGGTATACTTTTATTAAAAAAAGAAGATAAATTTTGGCAATCTTGTAAAGATAATGATGTAGAAATTGTTATTACAAAATATCCTATAAAATTAAATTTTAATGAAATAGAAAATAAAGCTAATGAATTTGATGTAAAAATAAAGTATACTAATCCTGACGGACAAAAGAAAAGTTGGAAATTCATATTAGATGATAAAAGAAAAAATGATGGATTTTATAACTTTACAACTTGTGTTATGGCTAATATTTGTGTTTCTATAAAAAAAGGAAAAATGTATACTTGTGCATTTGTTCCAAATATAGAGCACTATAATAAATATTTTAATAAAAATTTAGAAGTTACAGAATTAGATTATCTTGATATATATAAGGTAAGTAGCTACAAGGAAATACTTGAATTCTTATCTAAGCCTATACCATTTTGTGAATATTGTAATGTAGAAAAATGGAAAGCACTTGAAACTTGGAGAAATTCAAAAAAAACTATTGAGGAATATAGTGATGATTAATTTCAAAGTTAAATATTTGTTATACTTTAAGATTAATTTTTTTAGTTTCATTGCAAGAATTATATTATATGTTTTAACAGTAAAAATATATTAAAGGTACTAATTAATGCACAGCACAAAATAAAATATTTCTTTATAAAAAAAGAGAGCATAAATTTATGCTCTGGCTTTTTATATTTTAAACAAATTAAAAAAAGGAGATAAAA
>NZ_SJDU01000551.1 GCF_005518285.1 Brachyspira catarrhinii
TAATGTATCTGTATTAATCAAACCCTCATCATCTTTATGCAATATAAAATGTAAGTACTGCTTTTATATAGACGAAGCACAAAATAGAAAAATAGAAAATAATGGTATTATGACCGAAAAAGTAATGACAGCCATAATAGATAAAGTGCTTCAAAATGCTGATAAAAATGTATTGTTTTCATTTCAAGGAGGAGAGCCCACTACTGCAGGAATAGAATATTTTAATTCGTTTATAGATTATGTTAATAACAGAAACAAAAAAAATATTAATATAAATTACAGCATACAAACTAACGGCGTATTAATAGATGATAAATGGTGTGAGTTATTTAAAAAAAATAATTTTTTAGTTGGACTTTCTTTTGATATGATAAAAGATATTCATGATAAATACAGAACAGACAAAATAGGAAATGCCACATACAATAAAGTATTGGAAACTAAAAAGTTATTTGATGCTTTTAATATAGAATACAACATACTCACAGTATTAACTTCTGAACTCTCTAAATACCCTAAAGATGTATACAAAAAGATTAAAAAACTAAATATAAAATATACTCAATTCATACCATGTCTCTCTGAAATAAATTCATGCAATAATGAATATTCTATAAAACCAAAAGAGTTTTCAAACTTCTATAAAGAAATATTTTCATTATGGAAAGAAGATTTTTTTAATAATATTTATTACAGCATTCAGTTCTTTGATAATATAATACCATTATTGGGAGGTGGATATGCTCCTATGAGCTGCGGTATAAACGGAATATGTACAAATCAGATGATAATAGAAAGTAACGGAGATGTTTTTCCTTGTGATTTTTACTGCTTGGATAATTATAAATTAGGCAATATAGCAGATGAAGATTTTGATAATATTTTTTACAATCAAAAAGCTAAAGATTTTATTAATGAAAAAACTAATATCATAAATAATGATGATTATAAATTATGCCGTTCATGCAGATATTTTCAAATATGCAGACTAGGATGCAAAAGAATGTTAGAAAATATGTATATAGATAATAAAGATAAAACTTTCTGCGGATATAAAGATTTTCTTGATTATAGTATAAATGATATAATAAAAATATGGAAAATTGTATCAAGATGAAAATTATAATAGCTGCTATTTATGAAAATGATCATAAATATTATTAGCCACTTTATAAC
>NZ_SJDU01000552.1 GCF_005518285.1 Brachyspira catarrhinii
TTATCTAAAATATAATTCTTTAGTAAAATTAAATTATCTTTTTTTATATGATAAACTATTATACAATATCTATCTATATTATTTCTGATTTCATTATCTACATTTTTGAATATCTTATTAACTATTAAATCATATTTTATATTAGGTTCATTGAATTCAAAAAGTTCTTTTTGTAAAGATATATCAGAATTATATTTTTTTAATAGAGCTTTTAAATACATAGGTAAATTATTCGATTTAAAACTATTATAATTCATTATAGAATATATACATTTCTCTTTTTTATTATATATTATATAAAATTCTCTTGAACTTCTTTTAACGGGAATAAGGTTTATATTATCATTTATCTTATCCCTAATGTTTCTTGATGATAAATCAAAAATTAAATTTGGTTTGTTATTGTTAAATGGCAAATCTAATTTATAAGTCAATTCATGATAATCTTCTGATATTGCTTCTATAATTGAATCGTAAACTATTTGTTTAATTGTTATATTAATAATCATAAGGTTAACCTCCTTAATTTATTATAATTTATTTCTAATTATACATTTTTTAAAATTTTTTGCAACTGTTTTACCATTTTATCTGTATATTTTTTAATATAATTCAAATATATTATTAATATAGACAAATAAAAACTCAAAAATTAATAGATAAGTCAACTAAAAATACTTGACAATTTTAATTTTTTATTATATTATCGCTAATATAATTTATAAAAAATAAAATTAAGGATAAAATATGTCTGATATAATATGGGTAACGGCAAGTAAAATACCAAGTAAATCTTTTATTTGTTGGTATTGTAATAAAGATATATCTTCTGAAGACGGCTACATGTCTAATAGTAGAAGTAGTATTTATATATGTCATAATTGCAAAAGACCTAACATATTTGATTTGAATGGAGATGCTATTATTAAACCTCTTTATGGAAAAGAAATAAAGAATTTACCAAATAATATAAAAAGCGTATATGAGGAAGCCAGAAAATGTATGCAAGTAGGAGCATATACGGGAGCTACCATGCTTTTAAGAAAAATATTAATGAATATATCGGTAGAAGAAGGAGCAAAAGAGGGAGGTTTGTTTAAAAACTATGTGGAATATTTGTATAATGAAGGAATAGTGCATAAAACCATTAGATTGAAGCCTTCATTTAGC
>NZ_SJDU01000553.1 GCF_005518285.1 Brachyspira catarrhinii
GATAATGATAATAAGGGAGTATCTCTTACATTATTAAATACTAAAAAATCTAAAGAAATATTTGATATTATAAATAGCTCTTTTACTTATAAAGATGTTACTTCAATAAAACCTTCAAGCGGAGGTATAGGTGGTAATATGCCTATATTTTTTAGCAGGAAATATTTTTTTGATAATTTAGAGAATGAGTATTTAGAAAAGTTATATAAAAATAGTAAAGATCCAAAATATAATATTGCAATAGTTAATATGATGTTTCAGAATAATTTTGGAGGGGTATTAACTTATTATGCTCTTTTTAATGTAATAAAGAATATCGGATATAATCCAATATTAATTTATAATAGCTATGGTAATAATGGTTTATATGACAATGTAATGGGGTGTAAAACAGCTTTAAAATATTTAAATGTAGGTAATGAAGTTTTTTCTAAAGAAGAACTTCAAAAATATGTAGATAAATGTGATACTTTTATAGTTGGTTCAGATCAGGTCTGGAGATATGATTTTTTTCTAGATAATATATTTTATTATTTACTTAATTTTGTACCAAATAGTAAAAAAAAGATATCTTATTCTTCATCATTTGGAATAGATACATATAATGGAAATAAAGAAAATAAGGTTTTATTTAAGAATTATTTAAATCAATTTGATTATGTATCAGTGAGAGAAGATACTGGTGTTGATATTTGTAAAAATGAATTTTATATTGATGCTGTTCACACATTAGACCCTGTACTTTTATTAGAATCAAAAGATTATGATTATTTAATATCTAAAAGCAAATTAAAAATAGATTATGATTATATAGCAGTATATAATTTAAGATCTGATTTAAATAATATAATTAATACTATATCAGATAAATTAAAATTAAAAGTTATAACAATTAATTTTAATTATTCTGTGGAAGCTTGGCTTTATATCATTAAAAATTCAAAATATCTTATAACAGATTCCTTTCATGGTATATGTTTTGCTATTATTTTTAATATTCCTTTTGTTATTACTCTCAATGAAGAAGCTGGAATATCTAGAATATTATCAATATCAAAGCAATTTAATTTTGAAGATAGAATCATAAAAGATATTAATGAAATAACAGATAAAAAACTAAATAATATAATCAATATGGATTTTACAGAAATAAATAATAAGTTAAAAAT
>NZ_SJDU01000554.1 GCF_005518285.1 Brachyspira catarrhinii
AATTATTATTGGTTTCCTCGGTTTTTTCACTTTTAACGCAATCGCATAATTCTGGAATACTCCATTCTCTTTTTCCAAAGGCTATATTCTTTTTTGTTTTAATGTAGCCTTCGTCATCGCATTTACGACAATTAGGGTCTTTGCCCTCTCTCGCATTAGCATAAAGCTTCGTTAAATATTCTTTATAACTTTTCAAGCAATAATACTCATGCGGTGTTTGTAATAGTTTTATAAGTTTCATTTATATCCCCCTTCTTTTCTATTACTTTTAATAATTTATTAAGATTATCAATCCCATTTGGAATTGATTTTTTATCTTTCGCTTCCGTTTCTTTTTCTAATTTCTCATCTTTTATTTCATTTCCATTTAGCAATGCATTTATCATGCAATCTTGTAATTTTAAATAATTTCTTTTTTCTGGTGGAAGTTTTAAAAAAGACTGTTCGGCAATTTTTAGAGATTTACTTAAGGTATTTTTTCTGTTTATAAAAGTTGCAAGCAAATATTTTTTTATTCCATTTTGAGCTTTTTGATAATTAGAAAAATCAACCCCCAATAATTTAAGTAGCAAACCATTATATTTTTTAATAAAAGCATCCTCTTCGTATTTTTGATTTATATCGTTTTTAGTTTCAACTTTTATTTTTGTTTCCGTTTCTTTTTTAGATTTTTTTAATTTTGATTTTTTAAGTTTATCGATTATTTTCTTTAATTCTCTAAAATCATATATGATACCACCTTTTTTATAATTTTTTATCAATTTTATTTTCAAATACTCTTTGCTTTTTAAACTTGCTCTTTGACGACAAAATCTTATTTTATTTCCCGTAATATCTTTATCTTTAATCAAATTAAAATCTTTTGAAGTTAAATGAAATATCTCGCATATAAAAGTAAACTCCGAAGCGGTTATATTTAATTCTCGCCTATATTCAAGTATTTCAAACGGGACGGTTAAAAAATCTTCGGGGCTATTTAATTCTCCGTATAACGCTATAAACTTTTGTTCTTTTTCCATTTCAAAAACCTAATTGAATATTTCTTTTGCCAAATTTATTAATTTTTTAATATGGCTGCTATTATTATTTTTATCCAATTCTTCCGCCATTTGAATCGTTTTTATATTTCTATTTTTAGCAAGTTTGGGCAAATTAATTTTAGTTCT
>NZ_SJDU01000555.1 GCF_005518285.1 Brachyspira catarrhinii
TTATAATAGCGAACTAACAAAACAGATTGAAAGCCAAATCGGGCAAATCGAATTCTGGTATCGGATAATATTCGTAAGTCAAATGAAGTCCGTCCTCTTTATTTTCCATATTTGAAAGTTTTGGAGTTCCCATAGATTTCGCGTTTTTTTCATCGCTATAAGTATTCCAAACTTCCTCTATAAGAATTTCGTTCGTAGCGCCTTCCAAAGCGTCCTTATATCTCGAATATACGATATCGTTTGGAGCATGCCCAACTCTGAAGCCTCTAATATTAACCTTCGGCTTATAATATTCAATCTGTTTTGTTAGTTCGCTATTATAAGCGTCTTTAGAAACTGATGCTTTAAGAGTAATTAAATCTTTTTCGTCTTTTGAAGTTTCAAATTGTAAATCTTTAGTGTCCATTATTTATAAAACCTTTTTAATAATAAATTTATTTTTTATAATTTTTTAAATCAAATATAATTAAAAATAAAAACCCAAACAGATTAAATCTATTTGGGCTTAAATGAGCGGGAAACGGGACTCGAACCCGCGACAGTCTGCATGGCAAGCAGAAACTCTACCAACTGAGTTATTCCCGCAATAGATTTAAGAAATATTATACATTATTAAAATAAAATGTCAATATAGAATATATTTTGTTATGATATATAATAATTATTTAAAAATAAAGGTTTAATTATGGCATTATTACCAAACGAAGAACAGAGAGAGGCTATAGAGCATATAAACGGTCCTTTGCTTGCGCTTGCGGGAGCGGGGAGCGGTAAAACGAGAGTGATAACCGAAAGAATAGCCTATTTGATAAAAAAAGGAATAGAACCGAGCGGTATTCTTGCCGTTACTTTCACAAATAAGGCGGCTGCGGAAATGCGGGAAAGAATAATTTTACTTCTTAAAGAAAAACCGAAACAATTAGTTATAAGCACATTTCATTCTTTTTGCGTGAGAGTATTGAAAGCGGAAATCGACAAATTAGGATATAAAAATAATTTTAGCATTTATTCTTCTTCCGACAGTAAAATTTTAATAAGAAATGTTTTAAGAGAAATAAAAATAAACGCTATAAATTACGATGAAAATTTATTCGCTTGGTATATAGACAAATATAAAAATAATTTAATCAAACCGAACGAAGTAGAATAAATGC
>NZ_SJDU01000556.1 GCF_005518285.1 Brachyspira catarrhinii
CAAAAACAAATCAAAATCTTATTAACACTGATAACAGTGTTAATATTAGCCGTATCATGTGCTAAAAACAATCCAAACAACCCAACCAGTACAACTCAAGATTATGTATTCATAGATACTTCATCATCTACTGGTGATTTTGAATGGACTGCTGAAAAAAAATCATATTATGAATCAAATTGGAAAAATACTTTTGCAGTTAGAGATTTATATGATAAAAATAATACATCAATTATTGGAAAAACTTATGAAAATTTAGATTATGATTATTTAGGTACAGATCCAGCTACTAAAGCTTACTATAAAGGTGCAACAAATGTATTTATAGGTGGAAAAAACTACATAGGAGGATTATACTATACTCCTAATGGAAGTTATAACACTTGGAGAATTATATTTGCATTTGAAGGTACTGATGGTGCTTATGTTACTTGGACATCTACTAGTGATTATGATAAACAAAATCCTGAAAAAGGACCTAATGCTGATGCTAATTGGTATGAAAGTACTTTTACAGTAGATGCTCAATATGCTAATGCTTTTATAAGATTTAAATAATTTTATTTGGAAAATTTTATGAAAAAATGTATTCTTGTTAGTATTTTTATATTATTTTTTATATCATGTTATAAAAATCCTACAACTCCTGAAAAAGAATCAAGTTTTAATGATGTATATTTGAGGGACTACAAATTTTTAGTAGATGATCCTAATATTTTAGCTGCTTTAAATACAACTTGGACAGATGAAGTTAAAGAATATTTTAATAAAAATTTCTTTAATAACTTTACTAAAAGAATAATATATAATAGTTCATCTCTTGATACCAAAATCGGTTATACAGATGATAATTGTAATTTCTATGACTTGTTAGATTATCCAAATATTGTAAAAACTAGGTTTAAATTTGCTACAAATGTTACAGATAATGGAAAGCAATATATAGGTGCAGTTTACTATGATGAAAAACTTGTATGGGGAAATCAATGGAGACTAATATATATTGATGAAAATGGAGCTGAACAAGGATTCTATGGAGATGGAGAAAATGATCCTAACAAGGTACCAGTTTCTTTTACAAAATATGATTTTGTACTTGGTTATATAAGAATTAAATAAAAAATAATTAAAAAAGGGGCGGTTATATAAA
>NZ_SJDU01000056.1 GCF_005518285.1 Brachyspira catarrhinii
GATAATAAAAATAATATTAAATTAATAAGAGGAAAAAGAAAATGGATAAAAAGATTATTAAAACTCATAAAGCTCCGCAAGCTATAGGACCTTATTCTCAAGCGGTTAAAAGCGGTAATTTTATTTTTGCTTCAGGACAAATACCTTTGGACCCAGTAAGCGGCAATATGATTGAAAACGATATTAAAAAGCAAACCGAAAGAGTTATGGAAAACATTAAGGGGCTTTTGGAATCGGAAAACCTTACTCTCTCAAATGTAATCAAAACTACCTGTTATTTAAGCGATATGTCAAATTTTGCGGCGTTTAATGAAGTTTACGCGTCTTATTTTACGGACGATACTCCGGCAAGAAGCACCGTAGCGGTAAAATCTCTTCCTAAAGATGCTTTAGTTGAAGTTGAAATAACCGCGGTTATTGATTAATAATTTTTATATAAGCCATGAATATTATTATAATTAATCGTTATAATAATTCATGGCTTATATTTTTAAATAAATTAAAATAAAATTGGAGTATATTATGAGAGCGTATTTATCCTATTTTATAAAAGGAATGGCTATAGGAATAGCGAACGCGATTCCCGGAGTATCGGGAGGAACGATAGCTTTCGTTCTTGGAATTTACGAAAAATTAACTTATTCGATATCCTCTCTTCCGATGTCGTTAATTAAATTAAGATGGAAAGATGTCGCGGAAAGTTTAAAAATATTGATTCCCGTATTTTTGGGAGCTATTATTTCGATATTTTTATTTCTAAATATTATTAGTTTTTTGTTTGCCAATTATCCCATTCCAACTAAAATATTTTTTGTCGGACTCGTATTGGGTTCTTTTCCTTTCGTAACGAAAACGGTTGAAAAATACGATTTGAAAATATTTTTGTCTTTCTTTTTGGGCGCTTTTATAATGGCTATATTCGTTTATTTCGATATTAACGAACCCGAGATTAATAAAACTATCGGAGAATCGACTTATTCGGATTTTTCGGTTGTCTACGGAATAAAATTATTTTTCTGCGGAATAGCGGCGGCGATAGCGATGGTGATTCCCGGAATATCGGGTTCTTTGCTTTTGCTGATATTGGGAGAATACGAGAATATATCTTATTTTGTTTCAAATATTACATCGAATTTCAATTATATTTATCCTCTAATATTTTTAGGAGTTGGAATAGTTATAGGAATTTTCGCGATATCAAAATTAATAACTATTTTGATTCAAAAATATAGAGGAATAGTTTTCGGTTTCGTATTGGGGATTTTGATAGTGTCATTTTTGAGTTTGTGGCCCAATATAACTTTTTTAAGCGTTCCAATGTTGGCGGCGACAGTTTTATCAATGTGTCTTGGTTTTTTAGTAGCCATAGTTATGGAAAAAATTTAAATTTATTTTATAATATGCCTAAATTTTATATAATTCGATTCCGAATATATATAGTAATGTAAAGAGGATAAATTATGGATAAGATAAGATATTGTAAAACAAAGATATTTTTAATATTTAATTTAATATTATTTATTTTTACGGCGGGAGTTTTATATTCTCAAACTTCTACGAATCTCGATAATTCTTTTACGAATTTGCCTAATTCTAAAAGATTGGCGAATAATATCTCAATAAGGGCTATAAACGAAGATTCGTTATATGTCGAATGGCAAGGCATATATCATCCTAATTTAACTTATTATGTGTATAGAAGCAATAATCCGATATTATCGAGACCGCTTTTAACTACGGCGACAGTTATAGGTTCGGTAAAAGCGACTAATAATGCTAATTCATATTCTGTGCTTGATATACTTCCATCTTATGGAACATATTATTATGCGGTAATATCTTATGTAGATAATATAGGTTTTTATACGGCAGATTCGGACGTAGACACGATTTCTTTCGAATATAAAAACCCTAATGCCAATATTATTACCAATACAAATACAATGATAATAGTTGCGAGTAATTTGAATACGAATTTAATGAATAATGAATTCATTACGAATGCATACACGATAACAAATTTTATAACCGAAACAAATTATTACGCTCAAACCAATTATTATGAGCAAACAAATTATTATAATGAAACTAATTATCATAATATAACAAATTACTATAATACTACAGAAATAATTATAACGGGAGAAACTAATAATAATATTTCGAATAATCCTATAAAAAATAGAGACACGAACGAAACGGATTATATATATACGAACATTATGAATACGAATGAGAATGTAGACGGAATGGTAAATACTAATTCTATAGAAGCCACTATTAATAATATTATGGAAACTCCTCCTCCAGCTCAAACGGAATACGATATGTATATGAACGAATATAATAAAGCTTTGGCTCAATTTAGATTGGGAAATTATTCTACCGTAATTACTTTACTTGAACCTGTATCAAGAAAAAATGTTAATAGAAATTTATATTATAATATTAATTTGCTACTTGGAAAAGCCTATAAAAATACAAATCAAAAACAAAACGCTTTGAATGTATTTAGACGCATACAGTCTATTAATTCAACGGAAGTTAATTTTTGGGTTAATCAAGTGTTAAGCGATTTATAATTAATGGAGAATATATTATGAAAATTTATGCAGCGATTTTAGCCTCGGTTATTACCATAGTTGCCATTTTGGGAGGAGTTTTTATTACCAAGGCATCCTCTTTATCTTCGCCCGAAAGATATTTTCAAAAAGGCAAAAGATATTATGAAATGGGCAATTATGATGAAGCTATAAATAATTTGAACGAATATTTGTCTATAGATACAAAATTGAGACCTTTGGATAATATAGCGCAATCTTATTTCTTGGTCGCAGATTCTCTAAAAAGACAAAAAAAATATCATTTGGCTAAAGAAAGACTTACAGAGATTATAGATAATCCAGAATTTATAAATTATTCCACAAATGCCATAATAACATACGCTGATATAGCGCGTTTGGAAAATGCCGCAGACTATTATATAATGCCTAAATTACAGAATAATTTGAGAGCTAAAGATAACGATATAGCTTCAACTATGAATATGGAATACGGCTATCAATTATTTTTCCAAAAAAAATACGGAGAGGCTTTGAGTTATTTTTTAAGGGCTAACGGCGAGCTTGCGGTATTAGGAAGAGCGAGAGTTTATTTCAATATGAACGATTACGACAGAGCTTTTGAAATATACGAAGACTTTTTACAATACTATAAAACGAGCGTTTATTATGACGAGGTTATGAGAACTTATTTAATTCAAGTTCCCGCAAGAGCGCATAAATCGTTTTTGGAGAGAAATTATGTTAAAGCGAGAATGTATTATAATAAAATAGCGACTTTATTTCCGAGAACTAAATATGAAGAAGAGGCTTTATTTAGAATCGGGCAATCCTATTATGATGAAAAAAATTACGATAAAGCCATAGAATTCTACAATAAGGTTAGATACAATAATAATATCGATACTTTAGACGCCGAAGCTTTGCTTTATATAGGTTTATCTTATTTCAAAGTCGGCAGATATTCAGACTCTTATAAAACTTTGGATTCTTTTGTCTCTCAATATCCGAATAATCCAAATGTTCCAAGGGCAAAAGAATATATGGCGGCTTTACAAGAAACTTTACTAACTTTAAATTAATGATTTTAAAAGATTAAACGACTTATATATAAGAAAAACAAAAAGAGAAATTAAATGATTTAATTTCTCTTTAATTTTAAAGTTAATTTTTCAAGTAGAATAAGTATCCAAAAAAATATATAATCTAAATATAGGAATATTCTAAATAAATTATTCTTTAGGTAAAAAGATTCCTCTTTATTTGATTCCAATATTTTCATATTAGGGGATTTTATTCTTCCCGCAAAACCGTCTAATGGTCTCAATATAGGGACGCATAATTTTACTTTTAAATTTTCTTTATTATTTGCATACCAATATAGAGATTTTTTAAAAGGCATATATATTAAAAACATATCGGGAGATATTTTTTTTAGTCCTATAAAAACTTTCTCCAATTCTTCTTTATTTTTCGGATTATCCAAATTTCCGACATGTCTTATATTAGGATATATTTTTTTTATTTTTTCCAAAATGGCAAAGAAGTATTTTTCGTTATCCCCAAATAAAAACATAGACATTTTTTTCTTATCTATATACGACAATATATTTGAGAAAAAAATAAAATCTTGCATATATTCCAATTTTTCTTTGTGAATAAATTTATAACCTTTGGCTATAGCATGATGAGAGGCGATAACTAAAGAGGCGTTATTTACCGTTTCTTTCAATTTTTTATTGGAACGAACTTTTAATAATTGATGAATATCTAAAGTAACTATTAAAGCGTTTTTTTCGTCTTTTAGTTTCTCTAAAATATCGTCAAAATCGTTATTAAAATTGTCTATTCTAATTCCCAAAATCGATTTACTTTCTTTCATAAAACTATAGCCTTGATTATATTAAACTTATAACTTAATTTATAATTATATAGCCAAAGTTCTGCATAGCTCCAAATCTATAGGATCGATTTTAGGAACTTTTTTAATGGCATCGGATAAAGGAGTATAAGTGTATTCTCCTTTCCAAATTCCAACCGCAATATTAGTTTTTTCTTCCAATAAAGCCTTAACCGCTATATAACCGAATCTCGCTGCCATAAGTCGTTCTTTTGAAGTAGGAGAACCTCCTCTTTGCATATGTCCTAATATGGTAACTCTCGTATCGAAGCCCGTTTTCCCTTCTATATGTTTCGCCGTTTCCATAGCTCCTCCAGATTCGTCTCCTTCGGCAACGACAATTATTGAAGATTTTTTTCCTCTCTTTTTGGCGAGTTGTAATTCTTCGACTATTTTATCCAAATTGGTTGGAGTTTCGGGTATAAGTATATCTTCCGCGCCAGAAGCTATTCCCACTTCTAAAGCTATATAGCCCGCATGTCTTCCCATAACTTCCACTACGAAACATCTTCCATGACTTGTAGCCGTGTCTCTCAATTTGTCTATCGCCTCCATAGCGACATTAACCGCCGTATCGTATCCTATCGTATAATCCGTTCCGTATATATCGTTGTCAATGGTTCCAGGAATGCCGACTATGGGGAATTCTGGATGATGATTTGCAAAATCCAAAGCGCCTCTATAAGTTCCGTCTCCGCCTATTACTACCAAAGCTTCCATTCCATGATACTTCATATTATCCGCCGCTTTTTTCATTCCTTCTTCCGTTTGGAATTCGGGCGACCTTGCAGAAAATAATATAGTTCCGCCATGATTAATGATTCCGCCAACGCTTCCCGCGTTCATGTCGTAAACATTATTATACATAAGACCTTGATAGCCTTCTCTTATTCCCACAACCTCAAGCCCGTTCGCTATAGCCGTTCTAACCACGCTTCTTATAGCTGGATTCATACCCGAAGCGTCTCCTCCGCTTGTAAGTATCCCTATTCTTTTTATTTTACTCATGTTGAAATAACTCCTTTTAAGTATATAATTTATCCAATTAATGATATAATCAATATCGAAATTTATTTGATATATTATATATTAATTGTTAAAGAATTGATATACTAAATATAAAAAAATATTTATCAAATTGGGCGGTTTATGTCAAATCAAAATAAAGAATACACGGAAATTATCAATATTATAGAAAATAAAAGATGGGATAAATTAAAATATTCTTTAGCCGATATGCATGCCGCAGAAATAGTCGACATAATAAGAATACTCGATAACGATAAAAATAAAAGCATATTATTCAGATTATTATCGACAGAAAAAGCCGCTTATGTTTTCTCGGAACTCGATTCGAACGAACAAGAATCTTTAATATATTCGATGAACGATAACGAATTGAAAGATTTGATTCATGAAATGAGTCCCGATGACAGAATTTCGTTATTAGAGGAACTTCCAAGCGATATTACAAAAAAGATTTTCTCTTTAATGAAGGAAACCGATTTGAATATTACGAGACAGTTATTGGGCTACCCCGAAGATAGCGTTGGAAGAATAATGACTCCAGAATATATAGATGTCAATCCCGATTTTACGATTAAACAAACTTTGGAATATATTAGAGAATTTGGAAAAGATTCGGAAACTTTCGAGGTTATTTATGTTGTAGGTAAGAACGATATATTATTGGGTTATATTTTATTGAAAGATTTATTATTTGCGAAAAATGAAGAGGAAACGATAAAAGATTTGATGCATACGGATATTATTTATTTGTCGGTATATTCCGACCAAGAGGAAGCGGTAAAAGTCGGAAGAAAATACGATTTGCTTTATATTCCAGTAGTCGATTCAAAAAACGCTTTAATAGGAATAGTGACAATAGACGATATTTTTGATATTGCCGAAGAAGAAGACACCGAAGATTTTCATAAACTCGGAGCTATAAGCGTAGACGATGATTTTTCGGGAAATATTAAACAGGCATCGGTTTTCACATTATATAAAAAAAGAATTATGTGGCTTTTTATATTGGTTTTTATAAATATAATTTCGGGCTATTTTATCGGACTATTTACGGAAACTATAAGCAAATATGTTTCTCTCATTTTCTTTCTGCCTTTATTAATCGACAGCGCTGGAAACGCGGGAGCGCAATCTTCCACTTTGATAATAAGAAGTTTATCAATTGGATATGTCAAAAAGAGCGATTGGCTTTTTATGTTGGGGAAAGAAATATTAATATCGGCGGCGCTTGGTTTAACTATGGGTTTAACCGTTTCGTTGCTTGCGATTTTTAGAGGAGGTTTGACAATAGCTTTTGTCGTTTCGTTATCAATGATATTGGTTGTCATAATAGGAAGTTTAATTGGTTTATGTTTGCCTTTCATTTTCGTAAAGCTTAAAAAAGACCCGACTACAAGCAGCGTTCCTTTAGTCACTTCGATTTGCGATATTAGCGGAACTTCTATTTATTTATTTTTAGCTACGGTAATTTTATCGAAATTCGGCGGTTGATAATATTAATAATGAATTTATTTAATAATAGATAATACAAATCATAACCATTAACTTTGCTATCAAATAATTAAGCTTTCTTGCCTTTCATAAAAAGTATTAAAAGTCCACTCGCTATAAAATTACTCGCGTAAGTTCCTATGATTACTCCGCAAAAGAAAGTAAAAGCAAAATCATAAAGTATAGAACCGCCCCATATCATTATAGAACCAGCTGCAAGCAAGGTTGATACGCTCGTCATTACGGTTCTTCCAACGACATTATTTAAACTCGAATTAACTATTTCTTTAAAAGGTTTTTGGCTGTCGGAATTTTCCCTTATTCTGTCGAATACGACTATTATATCGTTAATCGTATAACCGATTAAAGTCAAAATGGAAGATAAAACCAATATTGAAAATTCTTTATTTAAGAAAGTTATTATTCCGAATACTATAACCACATTATGAATAAGAGTTATAATCGCGGGCAAAGCGTAGCGATGATTGAATCTTATCGCAATATAAATCATTATTATTATCCAAGCGATTACTATAAGTATAAAAGCCAATTTCAAATTGTCGGAAGAAACGACTCCGCTTATAATATTGCTTCCGATTAACGAAACTTTATCCTCTCCGTAATTATCGTAAAGAACTTTCATAGCTCTGTCGGACTCTTCGTTCGAGCCTCTAAATCTCAAAAGAAAAGAATTTATATTTTCTTCGCCTTCCAACTCTTGTATATTAATCGTCTCTTCTCCAAAGTTGGAATATAAAGCCCTTATTTCCGCAATATTTATGACTTGTGGATTATCAATTTTTACATTTAATTCGACTCCGCCCGCAAAATCGATGCTCAAATTGAAATTTCCGCTTTTGATTTTTTGTGCAAATATACAAATCGAGGCTATGAAAAGTATCGAAGATATAACCGCCGCAATAGGCATAAACTTCACAAATGGAATTTTATATTTTGTATTATTATTTTTTATTTCTTTGTCACTCATTTACAAATCCTTATTTTAATTAAATTAATTGATATTTTATATTTTTATATAAAGAAAAAACCCGCTTTTTTCACGATTTTCGCTCTTATAATCTCTTCGTAAATATATCTCGTTATGAATACCGCCGTAAACAGATTTATCAAAATACCGAAAAATAGAGTAATCGCAAAACTTTGAACGGGACCGCTTCCGAATATCCAAAGTATCAAGGCGACTATTATTGTCGTTATATTCGAATCGAATATAGTCGAAAAAGCTCTGTCATAACCAGAAATTATCGCATCGGCAATATTTGATTTTATTCTTAATTCTTCTTTAATACGTTCGAATATAATTATATTCGCATCAACCGCCATACCCATAGTTAGAATGAGTCCCGCAATTCCAGGCAATGTTAGAGTAAATCTTAAAGGAGATAAAACCGCTATTACGAGGACAATATTTACAAGCATCGCTATCGTGGCAAGAACGCCAGAAAGTCTATAAATCGCTATCATAAATACCGCGACGAGTATAAAAGCCATAAATAACGCCGTAGTTCCCGCTTTTACCGAGTCCGCTCCTATCGACTGCCCGACAACAGCTTCCTCTATAACTTTAACATTCAAAGGCAAAGCCCCTTCTTTCAATATTCTTGCCAAATCTTGCGCTTCTTCAATAGTAAATCTGCCCGTAATTACTCCTCTGCCTCCTCTAATTTCTTGATTTATATTTGGAGCGCTTATGACTCTATCGTCCAAAACTATAGCGAGCATTCTATTTACATTTTGAGCGGTTACCAAAGCGAATTGAGTAGCTCCTTCGTTATTAAGTTCAAAAGAAACATTAGCCTCTCCGAATTCTCCGCCCGTCACATTTGCGTCTATCAAAGCGTTTCCCTCGAGCGAAGGCTCTTTATTTACTATAACGGGAGCGCCTCTCACTCTTCTGCCGAAATCGTCTTTTTCGCTATAAAAATATAATTGTTTTCCATATTCTGGAACTTTTGCAGAATTTGTAAAAACTCCCATAACCATATCGTTTTCATTTATTAAAGCTGTGGATTCTTCGTCAACCAAATTAAAAGTCAAAGCTCCTTGACTCAAAACCACGCTCTTTATTCTGTCGGGGTCTCTCGCTCCTGGAAGTTCGACTACTACTCTATCCTCGCCCTGCTTCCTTATTCCTACTTCGCTCACTCCGAATTGGTCTATTCTTCCTCGCAACCTCGATATTAATCTGTCCATCGCTTCGTTTTTCTCTTCGGCGCTTAATGAAGAAACATTTCTTTCAAGTCGATTTGCATATTCTTCAAAATCCGCTTGCAAAACTATTCTTATTCCGCCTTGCAAATCGAGTCCCATATTAACCGATTCGTTTCTTAATCTTTTGTAAGATTGAACTCTGTCTATATCTTCTTTCGTATAACCTTCGGCAATCATATCGTCCAAAGATAAATTGCTCTCTTCTTTTTTGTCGGCGGATGTAAAGAAATACCATCTCACAGTCGGGGCTATAAACCAACCCATAATTGCAAGTCCTATGATAATGAAAGCTAATCTTAAATTATGACTCATATTCTATTCCTATTTTTATTTAAATTAATTATTTTTATTTTCTTCTTCCTGTTGGGCTTTTTCCAAATCTTCTTTTAATTGATTCTTATCCTCTTTTTTTTCTTTCTTATCTTCTTTTTTCGGAGGATTCAACATCTCTTCGGTAACTACCGCGGAT
>NZ_SJDU01000557.1 GCF_005518285.1 Brachyspira catarrhinii
AACAAAGGAAAGCATGCACCTGCTTTATAATTAGGAGCTATAATGAACTATAAAATAAAAGAATTAAAAAATACTTGGCAATTTCCATTTAATAGATCTAAAGAAATTATAAAAGATACTTTTTCTATAGTACAAAAATATGCTAATAATAATATGCTTGAAAAATATCGTGATTATATCAAGAAAAATACTTTTAATGAAGATTATCCTTTTAATATATTTGAACTTATTTCTGATACATATTATAAAGAAAATTTTCATTCTGATATAATAGCAAAACTTTTAGAGCATGAAACAGTATTAAAACATTTTCTTGATTTTATAAATATTGATGCTTCTAAATATTTAAATAATGATTATTCAGTTGTAAGAGAAAAAAATAAAATTGATATTTTAATAAAAACTGATACTGATACAAACTGTATAATAATAGAAAATAAACTTAGATGGGCTAAAGATATGAATGAACAATTATCAAGATATTATAATAATTGCCTAGAAAATAATTTAGAAGTTGATAAAATAGTATATTTATCTCCTGATATATTAAAACAGCCTACATCTCAGTCTATAAAAGATATACCAAAAGAAAAAATCAAAATAATATATGGATATGATGGAGAAGATGAAGACTTTTATACTAAAGTAATAGAAAATAGTTTAAATGATTTTATAGAAAATAATGAAGCTAAAGAATGGATATTATTAGCAGATCATTATTTAAAAATATTAAGAGAAACAGGAGTAACTAAAATGGATAAATTAACACAAGATTTTTATAATGAGATAATAAAAAATACTGATGAATACGAAAAAATAAAATTGATAGTAGATATGTATAATAATTTGATTGTAACTCGTATCAATAACTTAGTTTCAAAATTTCAAGGTGCTAATTGTGACAATGAATGTTTTTACAGAGATTTTGAAAGCAAGAAAAGAGGACTCAATTATGCTATAGATATATATATCTATAATGATTATAGTTGTTTTAACTTATTTTCAAGAGGAGAAAATACTGGAGATGATCCAAAATTAATAAAAAAATGGGAGCAGGATAATAAAGATATAGAGGCTTGGCTTAAAAAACATAATTTATTTGATGATACTTTTTATTTTGAAGACAGATGGAAAAA
>NZ_SJDU01000558.1 GCF_005518285.1 Brachyspira catarrhinii
TTTTTATATTAAAGAATTCCAAAATCGGATTTACTTTTTCGGACGAGCTAAAAGTTTTCCCGCAGGAATTACATTTATAAAAGTAGGGCGGTTTATTTGGCAACATAAATACTCCTTTAATTTGATTTTTAAATAACCTTAAAATAATTTAATAATATCACTAACAAAGCGGACGCAATCGGCAAAAATATCGACAGAAAAAATAATTTTTTATTGGAATTTTCAAGTTTGCCAATTTTAGTCGTTATTTCAAAATCAATATCTTTAATTTTTTTATCAAAACTTTCGGATAAATTATTTATTTTCAAATCGATATTTTCAATTTGATTAATAATATTTATATTAATCGAATTGATTTTTTCGTTAGCTTCGTTAAATTCCGTTTTTACTAAATTATTCAATTTGTCTATTTCGCCGTTAATAGTTTTAGTTTCGGTTTCGACAAAATTATTTATTTTTTCCGTTTTTTCGTCAAAAGATTTTTTACTTTCGTTTATCTCGGAATTTAATTTTGCAAGTCTTCCGTTTAATGTTTCGTTTATATTTTCTATTCTTTTATTAGTTTCAGAATACAAATCTTTATAATTATTAAAATTTTGATTGAATTCGTTGAATACTTTCCAAAAATTGTCCGACTTATCAATCGCTTCCTGCATTTTGTGAATTTTATCCGCATCGTCCCGCACCGAGTCGATATAAGAAAGCTTTTTTTGAAAATCGTTCATATTTTTAAGAAGCTCTTCGACTTTTTTTAAAAGATTTTCCATTTATAAATTATCCTTATAAAATTAATAATTTAATTAAGAGTTTCCAAAAGTGAGTCAATAATCTCTTCCTTTCTGTCGTATTCTTTTCTCTTTTCTTCAATTTCGTTTTCGTTCAAATTAGCGTTCTCTTCAATCTCTTTTTTAATCATATCAATTTTTATCAACTGCTCTTTTTCCCTTCGCTCAATATTTTTATGTATAAATTCTATTGTATTATTTGTAATAAAATCCAAATTGTCAAAATATTTATCAAAAGATTTTTTGATTATTTCGTCAATATAAGAATTCATTTCAACCAATCGTTTTTCGGACGCTTTTATTTCCAAAATTGAAAGGCATTTATAATCCGATAAAGATATTTTATTAT
>NZ_SJDU01000559.1 GCF_005518285.1 Brachyspira catarrhinii
GAATTGGGACCTGGACTTTTAGGTAAAAACTTTGACGGATTACAGAACGACCTTGATAAATTGCAAGGCGTATTTTTGGAAAGAGGTAAGTATAATAATCTTGCCGAAAACAAAGAAGCAAGATACGACTTTACTCCGATAGCAAAAGTCGGAGACGAAGTTCAAGCGGGAGATTGGATTGGAGCTATTAAAGAAGGTTGGATTGACCATAAAATAATGGTTCCTTTCAAATTTGAAGGCAAAGGAACGGTTGAAAGCGTGGCTTCGGCGGGTTCTTATGGTTTATCCGATATTCTCGCAGTCGTTAAATCGCATAACGGAGATAAAACGGAAGTGACTATGGTTCAAACTTGGCCCGTAAAACTTGCGATTAAATCGTTTAGAGAAAAACCGAGACCTTTCAAATTGTTGGAAACGGGAGTTAGGACTATAGACACATTTAACCCAATTACGGAAGGAGGAACGGGCTTTATTCCTGGACCGTTCGGAGCGGGAAAAACGGTTCTTCAGCATGCTTTGGCTACAAACGCAAACGCGGACTTGATTATAATGACGGCTTGCGGAGAGAGAGCAAACGAGGTTGTGGAAATATTTACCGAATTCCCCGAACTTATAGACCCGAGGACTGGAAGAAGTTTGATGGAAAGAACTACAATTATTTGTAATACTTCCAATATGCCCGTTGCCGCTCGAGAGGCTTCGGTTTATGTTGGTATGACGGTTGCCGAATATTATCGTTCTATGGGACTTAAAGTTCTTCTTCTTGCCGATTCAACTTCTCGTTGGGCGCAGGCTTTGAGGGAAATGTCAAACCGACTTGAAGAATTACCTGGACAGGACGCATTCCCTATCGACTTGCCCGCTATTATTTCAAGTTTCTATGCGAGAGCGGGATTCGTTTATTTGAATAACGGCGAAACGGGTTCTATTACATTTATTGGAACGGTATCTCCAGCGGGCGGTAACTTGAAAGAGCCTGTAACGGAATCTACAAGAAAAGCCGCAAGATGTTTCTACGCTTTGTCTCAAAAAAGAGCGGACAGTAAGAGATATCCAGCTGTCGACCCTCTAGATTCTTATTCTAAATATATAGAATATCCAGAATTCGTGGAATTTGCGGACGGCAATATA
>NZ_SJDU01000560.1 GCF_005518285.1 Brachyspira catarrhinii
ACCACAAAATCTTTTGGAAAGAGAATTAGATAATATTGAAGAGACTGAAGTAGAAGTGTATAGAGTATGTAAATATGGTTTTATAGATAAAAGTTTTGTAACAACCTATGAGGAAGTACATTCTTCTGACAAGCCTTTACCTAAAAATTATGACGAAAATGATATATCTACATATTCTATGTCATGTTTTAAAAAAGAAAGAGATGTTAAAAGAATATTTAGGCTGTTCAAAAAACATGATGAATATAAAGATATTTGTATGTCTATAGGTAAAACTAAAAGTGAAATTGGAGTAGTACGTTTTTCAAAAAAATATTCTCATGTAGATTTTTGGTTATATGATAATGTTAAACCTATAGAATATTTTTCAAAAATTGAGGTAGATTGGTAGTAAAATGAGTGATTTTATATATTTTAAAAATATTCCTAAATATGGGAATTTGTATATGGATTATATAATAGTAGAAGAAGATTACCCTCTATTATTTATATTAAGAGATGACTATAATAGATTTATATGTTTTTGCTTTGAAATGAGTGAACAACAGTCTTGGATTATCAATAAGGTTACAATATCTAATATAAAAGATTTATTAACCGATAAAATGGATATGAGAGAGCCATTTTTAGTAGAAAATGATGATAAAAAAATCATAATTCATAGGAATAAAAATGATGAATATACTTATGAACTAGTCGATAAAAAATATATAGTTGATAATGATATTATACCAGATGAAGGAGATTATCTTGAAGTCGGCGAAAATGAATTTAAAGAATATATAGATATTTTATCGCAATAAATCAAGTAAGCAAATACTACAAAAATATATTATAATAAATGTACTATATTTATTTTGTTTATATGATGTAAAAGTTATTATAGTGATAATTATATATCAGATAGTAATATTATAACATATATATTTGAAAATATTAGATTTAAATAAGTTAAAATATTTTGCATATAGATACAAAATAATATATGTTATTTTGTAGATCCAACAAAAGTGCTTTTTTCAATTTATAACATTCTTCAACGCACGTTCAATCGATTCTTATATATAAATTAATTATAATCTCTAATTCGTATTTCTCTCCTTTCCGCTCTTCTTTTTCTTCTCTCAG
>NZ_SJDU01000561.1 GCF_005518285.1 Brachyspira catarrhinii
ATAAGGCTTGACGATTGGGAATTAAGAGACGATGTTCAAAAAGAAGTATTGGAAGATTGGAATAAATTAAACAAAGATAATGTTAAAGAATTGGCAGATATGTCTTTGTTTAGACGAGATTATATGAATATGCATGGTTTTGAAATCGAAGGAATAGATTATAGTAAAGATGTTCAGATATAATTTATAATTTAAATATTTTAATTATTATCTAAAGAATATAAAAACATTATTAAATAATAAAAAACCGTCCGTATAAGAATAAATAATACGAACGGTTTTTATTTATTAGAGTTAATCATGCAAATTATGTCAAAATTCTACCTTAATTTTTATTTTAAATATAAAATTATTCTTCAAAAATCAAAATACGAAATTATTCTCAAATAATTATTAGTCGTCATATTGGATACTCCCGATTCTTCCATCCTTAATATTAAAGTCCCTGGAGATTCGGAATACGCTTCTATTTCCCAATATAGCTTATTTTTATTTCTATAAACATATGGACCGTCATAATAGGCGGCCTGTTTCATATCAATTATTATGGGCAGATTTTCCACATAAATCTCCTTTAAATTTTTCTCAAGTTTTCTATCGTCATTTAAGCCTCGATACCTTATGGTGACATTAGTTTTATCGCCTTCTACAATATACTTTTCATAACTCGTATAGGTGCAACTAACAACAGTTAGCAATAGAATTAGATATATTAATATATTTTTCATAATAATTCCTTAATTTTCAAATAGTTTTATATGAATATCGTATATTTTTAATAAAAATTGTCAACAGTTTTATATAAAAATTAAATTTTCTCATAATAAAAAACCGTCCGTAAATTTCTACGAACGGTTTTAAATATTATTTGAGTTAAAATTATGCCAAAGATTTTTTAGCCGCTTCGACTACCGCCTCAAAAGCTTTATAATCGTCTATAGCCAAATTGGACAAAGCCTTTCTGTCGATTATAATATTAGCTTTTTTAAGTCCGTTTATAAATTTGCTGTAGGATATTCCCAAAGGTCTGCAAGCCGCGTTTATACGCAAAGTCCATAATCTTCTCATCATTCTTTTTTTCTGTCTTCTATCTCTATAAGCGTATTTCAAACCTCTTATT
>NZ_SJDU01000562.1 GCF_005518285.1 Brachyspira catarrhinii
ATATGCCCTGTATGTAAGAACCGTAAAATTAATAAATGAGATTTAATAATAAACTGAAAAATAAAATTAAAAAATGTTTTATATAAAAAATCATATTGAATATTATCATATGTAATATAAAATGCATATCCAAAAATAGGAGCTTATATTATGCAGGATTTTGTGTTTAATAATACTACAAAAATAATATTTGGAAAAGATTCTGAAAAAAGTGTAGGAAAAGAAATAAAAGGATATGGTTCTAAGAAAGTATTTATAGTATACGGTTCAAAAAGTGTAAAAGAAAGCGGTTTATTAGAGAAAACAGAAAAATTATTAAAAGATGAAAATATAGAATATTTATCATTCGGAGGGGTAAGGGCTAATCCCTCATTAGAGCATGCTAAAGAAGGTATAAAAAAGGCTGTAGATTTTAATGCTGATTTTATACTTGCTATAGGCGGCGGAAGTGTAATAGACACAGCAAAAGCTATAGCACATGCTACGTCCAATAAAGAAACATATATATGGGATTTTTTTACTAATAAACAAACAGTATCTAAAAGTATTCCTATAGGATACATACTTACGATATCTGCCTCAGGAAGCGAGATGAGCGATGCTGCTGTACTTACTAACAAATCGCTTGGTGAAAAAAGAATACTTCACTCAGATTTTAACAGACCTTTATTTGCTATAATGAATCCCCATCTTACTATGACTTTACCTTACTATCAAATAGCATGTGGTATAGCTGATATGATGATGCATACTCTTGACAGATATTTCGGATATAGCAATGGTATAAATGAAACTACTGATGCAATAGCAGAGGCTCTCTTAAGAACTATAATAAAAAACGGCTCTATTGCTATGAAAGACAGAAACAATTATGATGCCATGAGCGAACTTATGTGGCTTGGCAGTTTATCACATAATGGACTTACAGGGCTTGGAAATAAATTTGATTTTATAACTCATAGATTTGCTGATGAAATAGGAGCAGAGTTTGATACGGCTCATGGGGCAAGTCTCACAAGTATATGGGGTTCTTGGACAAAGTATTGCTACAAAGATGAATATGCCAAAAAAAGATTTATACAATATTCAAAAAATGTTTGGAATATAGATGATGATACAGG
>NZ_SJDU01000563.1 GCF_005518285.1 Brachyspira catarrhinii
TTTATAATCTTTTTTCTGATGAAGAAAAAGTTAATGATTATGATGCTTTTATGACTGATTTTAGAGATAGTATACAGAACATTCATAATGAATATTCTAAAAATGGGTATAATATACTTTTGAATGTATCTTCAGGTACTCCTGCAATGAAATCTAATTTATTGTTGGAGGTTGTTAATAGTAATATCAAATTAATACCCATACAAGTATCTACACCTGCAAATGGCTCTAATTACCATAAGGAAAAAATAATATTTAATATTGATTTGCTTTCAAAAATAGATGAACAAAAAGAACAATTAAATAACAGATGCAGTGAAATAAAAGTTTTAAGTTTTAAGAAAGTTAAGATAAAATCTCAGATAGAATCATTGATAAATAGATATGAATATAGTGCGGCATTGCAGATATTTAATGAAGATGAAAATGCCGTTAATTTGTTTGATAGTAAACTTCCAGTATATTTAAAGCATTGTGTTTATAGAATGAATTCTCAATTTAGAGAAGCAGAAAAATTACTTTTAGATAATAGTATTAATGTATTAGATTACAGTAACGGTAATGAGATAGTAAGAGAATTTTTTGAATATTATTATATTATGAAAATAAGACAATCCAAAGGAGCATTGACAGATTTTATTCTTAGAATAACTCCTTTTATTACAAAATTATTATACTATTTTTTAGATGATAAATATAATTTGAATATTGATAAATATATAGATACTGCACCAAATGGTACATCTTATATAAAAAGAGAACTTATTGATAAAAATAATAAAGATCTTCTTCGTTCTTTAGATAAAAAGTTTAAATTTAAAGATACATTTTTAAATTTTAATACTTTAATAAATATAGCATATTATTATCGTGATAAATTTAATGATAATAATTATGTTAGAGTTTATGATGCTTTTAAATATTTTAGTAGAATAGAAAAAGAGAGAAATAAGGCTGCTCATACAATGATAAACATAGATGAAGATTTTATAAAATCTAATTTAAATAAGTCATCTATAGATATATTAAAAAATTGTGAATCATTGCTGAAAATGATATTTAATTATCAGAATGATTATTTCGTTTATGATGATATTAATAAGAGGATGAGAGAGGTTT
>NZ_SJDU01000564.1 GCF_005518285.1 Brachyspira catarrhinii
AATTATAAGGAATACCTGCTTTTTTTAAACTAAAAGTGTGCAATATCTATGGCTCTTAAACAATATAATTTAGTGTTGTATATTGACAAATAGTATTATTTTGATTATAATTGTTCTATTATTTAATTTATATTTAATTTATTTGGAGATATATTTATGACAGATGCCCAAAATAAAAAATGCCATGCTATTATACATAGTTGTGCCATCGCATGTGGTGCTGGTAATGTTGCACCTGTACCTGGTTTAGGTGTAGCAGCTGATATTGTTGCTCTAACTACTATGACTACATCTTTAGCAGCAGTATTTGGAGGAGATCTTACTGTAGAGGCTGCAAAAGGAATAGCAATAGGTGCTTTAAAGAAGCAGGTATTAAAGCAGCCTATAAAAGTTATAGGAAAGGAATTATCAAAATTTATACCTGGTTTAGGACAAGTGGTTGCCCCTACTATTAGTATTGCTTTAATAGAGGCAGCAGGATGGGCTATAGCAAAACAACTTGAAAGAGAATACTCAAATTAATAAAAAATATTTTGATTGATCATAACAGCAGTATACTATGTTTATACTGCTGATTTTATATAAATTTCTCTTATTTTTAAAATAAGAAAAATATTAAATATAGCAAAAATAATGATTGTTTTCTTTATTATTTTTTTAATTATAAATTATAGTATTTGTATTGAAAAGATTAATATTTTAAATAACTATATTTATATATAGTGCTTTTCTTATTTTAAGATGATGTTTGCTCCGATATTATTCAGTATATAGTTTAAGAATCAACTCAATAATTTCTTGATTATAAAAAATATTTGTATAAGTCTTGCTACTAATATTAACTAGACTTTATAAAAATAATTTAATATGAGAGATTACTATATAATAAAATCGCTTATTATTCAAGAATGTAAAAAATATATTTTACAGCTAATATATATGTGTGTTTAATAGATATATGTATTATATAAAATATAGTATTCTTTTTTAAAATTTAAACATAGGTATTTATGTTATTATAACTTTTTATATATATTTAAATATATAATTTAGTGTTTGCACTGGTGCCAAACATATTGCATTTAAGTATTCCTTATCTTTTTGAAGTATAACATA
>NZ_SJDU01000565.1 GCF_005518285.1 Brachyspira catarrhinii
TTAAAGACAGCGCGGAAGCTAAAGGCGAAAAAGGTTTCGATTACGGGGTTTCCGCTCAATTCGGATATATGGCGCAAATATTAAACGGTTTCGGAATAAGTTTATTAGCCGAAGTCGGTTATTCGCATGACAATTTCAATATATCCGTAAATGCAAGGGATATAGGAATCGCAACGAACGAAAGAGTCGGCTTTTATTACGGTTTTGAAAGTTTACAAGTCGGTTTGCTACCAAAATTAAATATCGGAGCTTTTTCTATAGGAATAGGCGGAGGAATTAAAATTCCTTTCAAAGGAAAAGAAATCATAAAAATTGGAAGTGAAAAAGGTTCTAAAGATTTGAGCAAAAGCGATATAAAATCTATGCTTAACCCAGATTTTGTAGGTTATATAAAAGGAACTTTAGATTATTCTATATTCTTAACCGATAGATTCGCGTTAAATCTCGGTTTATATTTAGGATACGATATTATGGACGCTAAAACGCCAATAGGAGATGAAAGGTATAAATGGGGAAACTTTGATGTTGGAGGCGAAATCGGATTAAGATTCGCTTCAAGGTCGTAAAAATATTTTTTGATAAAAAATTAGATTAAAAAACGGTTTATACTTAACGGCGTAAACCGTTTTATTTTATTAAACATTTATAAATTTGCAAAAAAAGAAAATTTATGTTATATTAAATCTAATTATGTGCCTATAGCTCAATTGGATAGAGCGTCAGATTGCGGTTCTGGAGGTTGGAAGTTCAAATCTTCTTAGGCACGTTTTGGGCATTTGGAGAGATGTCCGAGCGGTTGAAGGAGCGCGATTGGAAGTCGCGTATATGTAACAGTATCGTGGGTTCGAATCCCACTCTCTCCGAACGATTTTATATCGTTTTACATCTCTTATAGCGGGCTGCTGCGGCAATTCCTGATGAATCCGCCAGGTTCGGAAGGAAGCAACGGTAAGTCAATCGAATTGGGCGCCAGTTTGCTCGTTATAAGGGGCTTTTATTCAAATATTTATAAATATATCATAAAAATACGAATTTTTTCGCTTTTTTAACAAAAAAATTGTTGACAAATTTTTTAAATTTGTTATAATACATATAGAGAGTTTGAAGCTGTAT
>NZ_SJDU01000566.1 GCF_005518285.1 Brachyspira catarrhinii
TCATATTATCATCGTCTAAATTTTTTTCAAAGTATCCATGATGAAAATTAAATTTATGATACCCTGTACCATCAAAACCAAAATTATTTGTAAAAGATTTTTTTGAAGGCCAAACACATAATTTTTTATTTTTATACATTGTAAATGAATAATAAATATCCCATAAATTATTTTGAACATAAAGATTATCCTTAACAGACTTTTTTATGGCAAGTAAATGAAACCAAGAAAAAACGCCTCCTAATATTTTATGCTTAATACTTTTATTATACCAAGAAGTATCGCAAGTATCCCAATTTATATTATTCCATTTAATCTTCCAAGTACCCCAACCCCAGCTATGAAAAGCGTATGTAAATATAACATCATGTTTATGATTTTTAGTAGCATGTTTATGCGAGAATGCTGTTATAGCCATAACATCTTCATCATCTTTATAATAATTCAAAGCATTATTCATAAACTCAAGAAAATGTTTATTTGTCTCAATATCATCTTCCAGACCTATAAAATATTCATGATGCTCAAATATTGTGTTTACCGCATTAACAGTAGAATATTTTATACCTAAATTTTTTTGAGCTTCATATATATAAACATTTTTAAAACCATCTTTTATAGTTTTTAAATATTCTCTAAGCTCATAAACAGATGCTTCATCTTCTTTTTTACTAGGTGCATCTGAAAATATATATAAATCAGTATCTGAAGCTAAAGTGTTTTTCTTTAAAGCTTCAATAACTCTTTTTGTATGTTCAATTCTATTATAAACTACTAAGCCTACAGGTGCTAAGTACATAAAAACTCCTTTAATTTTATAATTATGAAAAAATATTTGTATTATTTGTATTAAAGGAATATTCATCAAATTATATATTTGCTTAAAAGAGTTATTGTTTTTTTATTTTCAAAGTAAACCGAAAAAAATATTAATTTATTTTTTATAATCAAATAATTAATTGAAAGAAGAAATTGATTGCCTAATAAAAGCTTTATTAAAATTAAGTCTTGCAATGACAATAGAGGCTTTATACTATAAGAAATAGAATATATTTTATAGTATATTAATGAGTTTTGAGTTTTGAGTTTTGAGTTTTGAGT
>NZ_SJDU01000057.1 GCF_005518285.1 Brachyspira catarrhinii
ATCCGTTCTCCCGATTCCGTAAGAAATATCGTGTCTCCGCAAAATAAATGTCCGTCCGCATAATAACAGACTCCGCCTCTCGTATGTCCCGGGGTATGAATAACTTTAAACTCGATGTCTTTTAATTTGAAAGTATCGCCGTCTTTGAATTGTATTTCGGGAGCTTGGCATTTTATTCCTCCGCTGAAATATCCGCTTGCGTTCAATTTTGTGTCGTTAAAAAAATCGTAATCCAAAGCATGAACGCAATGCTCTACTCCTTTATATTTTTCTCTTATATCATCGCTTCCAGATATATGGTCAAAATGCCCGTGAGTGTAAATTACTCTTTTTAATTTTTTGCCTTCAAGCAATTTATCGTAATCTTCGTATCCGAAAGATAATTTAGCCATGTCGATAATCATAGCCTCGTCATCAACTGAAACTATATAAGAATTCATTCCGTAAACATTGATATTTATGCAGTCAATTTTTAATTCGCTCATTTTTATCTCCAATTATATTTTATTATTGTTATAATATATATTCAAATTATTTTACAATTTTTTAATTAAAAATCAATTTAATACTTGACAAAAATTATTTCTTGTGTATAATTAAACTACTTTTAATGAAATGTTTATATTAAGAGGGTTGGTTTTGTTTTCGCAAATCGGAAAAGCCAACGCTCTTTTTTTATTCGTTAATTGTTTATTTTATTGATTAATAAATTTGATAAAAATTTTGCGGTTATAAAAATGAAAAATAATAAAATTAAACCTCAAAGAAAAAAAGAATACGGAAGAGGAGAAAATAAAGATAAAAATAAAAAATTAAAAAAATCTACAAATGAAAAAATTAATATTGTAGACGAAACGATTTTATTTGAAAAGAGTAAAGATATTTTGGAAAAAGAAAGTCAAATATATTTGCTTAATCTTAAAGTTGGCGCTATAAAAGACAATAAAAAAGTTTATGCCGTGATTTTTAAGAAAAACGAAAGCGTATCTCATAGTCATTGTATCGAGGCTACGAGAGTAATTCAGTCGGTAATAAAATCTGCGGGATTTGACGAAGGCGATTATACTATTACGGTTTCGAGCGCGGGCTTTAGATGGAAAATCGAAGAGAGATTCGAACTTTTTGAAAATATGCAAGTAAAAATTAAATATAGAATAAATAATAATGAAGAAGATAAAACTATAACGGAAAGCGGAATTTTGAAAGAAGTAAAAGAAGATTATATTATTTTTGAAAACGAAGATAAAGAATTAAAGAAAATTTTAAAAGAATATATTATAAAAGCGAGATTAAATTGTTAAAAATATTATAAATAATTTTAAGAAAAATAAAAAATTAAAAACGGAGATAAAAAATGTTTGAAAATGTAGGAACTTATTTACAAATGCTTGCCGATGAAAAAGATATTAGTATCGACCTTCTTAAAGAGGTTATATCGTCAACAATAATTTTGGCGTTGAAAAAGAAATACGGAAACGACACCAACTTTCACATCAATTTTGACGAAAAAAATAATCCGACAATTTATAGAGCGGTAATAGTTGTGGAAAATGTGGAAGACGAAAAAAAAGAAATTTCTTTGGAAGAGGCTAAAAAACTTGACGGCGATATTAATTTGGGAGACGAAGTTTTGATATTAGTCGACCAAATGGAAGAGTTTGGCAGAATCGAAAGCAATGTCGCAAGAACTACTTTCTTTCAAAAAATTTCGGAACTTGAAAAAAATATTATATATAACGAATTCAAAAGAAGAGAAAATCAAATTGTAAACGGATATTTTCAAAGGGAAAACAGAGGAAATATTTATGTCAATTTGGGTAAAACCGAAGGCGTTTTATTAAAAAAAGACCAATCTCCGAGAGAGCATTATTCGGTTGGCGACAGAATAAGAGCTTATATTTACAGAGTGGAAAACGATAGAAGCGGACATCCGACTATTTATTTGACGAGAAGCAAAGGCGATTTCATAAAAAAACTTTTCGAGCTTGAAATTCCCGAAATAGCGGACGGAACTATAGAAATAAAAAATATCGTTCGTCAGCCCGGACTAAAAATAAAAATGTCGGTAGTTTCAAATAAGCCCGAAGTGGACCCAGTCGGCGCTTGCATAGGGCAGAAAGGAATTCGCATTCAATCTATAATTAAAGAGATAGAAGGCGAAAAAATCGATGTAGTAAAATGGTCTAAAGATATAAGAGAATATATAGCCGAAGCGATAGCTCCAGCGAAACCTATAAGAATAATAATTACCGAGCCAGAAGATAAAGAGGCAATGATTATAATTCCAGACGAACAATTAACTCTCGCGCTCGGCAAAAGCGGTTATAATGTCAAACTTGCCTCTCAACTCACGGGATATAACTTCGACTTGAAAACGGAAACCGATATTAAAGAAAATCCAGAATTATTGAAAGATTTAGTTCCTTTAAGCCAAATATTTGCCGATAGTTCGGAAGAAGCGGGAGAAATGGAAGAAATCGTTCAAGAAGAAAGCGGCGAACTTTCAAGCAATCTTTATTCGCTTTCGGGAATCGATAAAGAAGTCATAGAAACTTTGATTAATAATAATATCAATTCAATAGAAGAACTTTATCGAATGTCTGCCGAAGAAATTATTGAAAAAACCAATTTGGATAAAGAAATCGTTGACAATATAATAAACACTCTTAAAGAAATTGTTACAGTTGTGGAATCGGACGAAGAAGGTTACGAAACGACTGAAGAAGTTGTAGAAGAGATAGAAGTTTACGAATGTCCTAATTGCGGTTCTACGATAACTGAAGATATGACTAAATGTCCAAAATGCGGAGTGGAACTATCTTTTGAATAGAATAAATTTTAATAAAAATATATGTCCTCTATGCGAGACGGAAGTAAACGAAAATAATATAGTCGATATTGTCGAAAATATTTGGAAAGAAAGTAAAAATGTTTATCAATGTCCTAATTGCAAACTTTATTTTATAGATAAGCCTTCGCGGGAAGAAATGGAATTTTTATATAAAAGCGATTTCTATATAAAAAATAAAAGTCCCGTTTATAAATTCATTGACGATAAAATGAAATATGCGAGAGCTTTAAACAGATTTAATTATATAAAGAAATTTATTAAAAAATCTAATAATTTAAATGTTTTGGAAATAGGCGCGTCTAACGGACTTTTGCTTTCTCTTTTTAAAAAAGAAAATTTTAATGTTTTCGGTTATGAATTAAACGAGAGTGCAAGAAAAAACGCTTTTAAAAAATACGGCATAGAAATGAAAGAAGATTTTTTGAAAGATAAAGATATTAATAAAAATAAATACGATGTAGTTATAATGTCGCATATTTTGGAGCATTTTATAAATCCTAAATATATTTTAAATAATATTCATAATTTCATAGGGGGGGGGTAAATAGCCTCTTATTTATTGAAATTCCATATACTCCTAATTATAAAATAGTTTCAAAAGAAGATATGAAAATATTTTTTGAAACGGAACATACCGTTCATTTTAACGAAAAAAATATTTCTCTTTTAATCAAAGAATGCAATTTTAAGATTTTGGATATTTGCTACAGCGAATACAATATTATTGACAATTTGAAGAAAAATATATGGCTTGGCAAATTGGATTTCAAATCGTTAATTCCATTTTTGTATTTCATTTCTAAAATTTGTTTTAATCCAAATAACGCTTTTATAGATTATAAAATTTCTAATGATTTTAATTTTGGAAGAAATATAAGAATAATCGCCACAAAAGATAATTAATATTGACATACGGTTTATGCGTTATAAAATTAAATAAAAAATTTTATAGGCGTAAAAAATAATATGATATGTAAAGTTTGCGGAAGCGATAAATATGATAAAATTGGCGAGATTAAAGGAATTTGGAAAGAAAATAAAAATGTTTATCAATGCGAAAAATGTTTGCTATACTTTATCGAATCTCCAAGCGATGAAGAAATTTATTTATTATATAAAAACGAATATCATAGCGGAATAAAAAATAAAATATTCGAGTTTGCAAAAAGCAAAATGAGATACGCGAGATGCTTAAATCAATTCAATTTTATAAAAAACGCCGTGAATTGCGATAATAAAAAAATATGCGAAATTGGAGCTTTTGACGGATTATTATTAAATATTTTTAAGAATAACGGATGCGAAGTATTCGGCTACGAACTTAACGATAATGCGAGAGAATACGCTAAAAAGAAATATAATATAGATTTGAAACCGAATTTTTTGGAAGACAATCAAAAATACGATATTATTATACTTTCGCATGTTATAGAACATTTTAAAGAGCCAAAAGAAATTCTATTAAAAATAAAATCGATGTTAAACGACAACGGATTTATTTATATAGAAGTTCCAAATTCTCCAATGATAAATCAATCGAAAAATCAATGTTCCTATGAAACGCTTATTAAATATTTAACAACGACTCATACGGTTAATTTTAATATGGATAATTTAAAATGTTTTGCGGAAAATTGCGGTTTGAAAATAATAAAATATCAATATAATAATTATAATGTAAATAAAAATAATGAAAAACTTCGTATAACTTTATTGGAAGGCGGACTTCCTTCAATAGATAATTTTTTTAATTTTTCAATATTCGCCTTGAAAACGGTTATTTTTCCAAAGTCCGTTTTTATAGATTATGACGACAATAAAGATATTTGGACTTTTGGAGAAAATATAAGAATAATCGCGGGAAATTAATTTATTGACATATCGATTATAAAATATATACTTTCTATAAATGTTGAAATATAAAAATTTTATTTAATTTGAAAAAGGAGAATAAAATGAATAGACTTATAAACATAATATTTGCATTCACGGTAATATTATCATGCGGTAATCCTAAAAATGATGATAATATAGTAATCTCTTTAGGCGGAGAAGTCGCAACTATAGACCCGCATTTAAATACCGCCAATATTGGAACGGTTTATATAAGGCATTTTTTTGAAGGATTAATGAAGAAAGATAAAGACGGTAAAATAGTTCCTGGTATGGCTGAAAGATACGATATAAGCGAAGACGGACTTATATATACTTTTTATTTGAGAACTAATGCAAAATGGAGCGATGGCAAAGATTTTACGGCGGACGATTTTTTATATAGTTATAGAAGATTTGTAGACCCTAACACTGCCTCTCCTTACGGACATTTGATGAAACCGATAAAAAATGCTTTGAAAATAACTAAAGGCGAAATTCCAATTGAAGAACTCGGTATAAAGAAAATAGACGATTACACATTGGAAATAACTTTAGAAAATCCTACGGCGTATTTCTTGGAACTTGCCGATATGTATTTGCCAGTAAGAAAAGATATTGTAGAAGAGTTTGGCGATGCTTGGGTATTGAATCCCGAAAGTTATATATGCAACGGTCCTTATAAAATGAAAGAGAGAGTTATTGACGATAGAATAGTTATGGAAATTAATACTAATTATTATGATAAAGATAAATTGGTAGCTAAAAATATAACTATAAAAATGATTTCAGATAGAAATACGGCATTGGCGGGAATTAGAAATGGGGATATTCATTTTTCAAATTTAGTTCCTACGCAAGAATTGGAAGAACTTGAGAAAGAAAATTTAATAGTTATGAATCAAGCATACGGCACCGTATTCTTTGAAATAAATTTAACTAATAAAGCTTTTACAGATTCGAGAGTAAGAAAAGCTTTAGCGCTTGCAATAGACAGAAATTATTTAATTAATACGGTTAATAAATCTGTAGGCATACCCGCTGGAGCGTTTGTTCCTCCCTTGATAGACGATTATGAAGGCAAATTCAGGGCTAATGGCGGCAACTATATAAGCGTTGATGTTAATGATTATCAAAAAAATGTGGAAGAAGCTAAAAGATTAATGTCAGAAGCGGGCTATCCTAACGGAAAAAACTATCCCGTTATAGAAGTTTTGGTATCAAGCGAAGGAAATGTGGTTATGGTAGAAGCCATACAGCAGATGTGGAAAAATATTAATGTAGACGCTGTTATAATACCAAGAGAATGGTCGGTTATACTTCAAAGTTTTAGAGATTTAAGTTATCAAATGGTATTAAGCGGATGGACAGGAGATTATAACGACCCTATGACTATGTTGGATTTATATTTAAGTTATGCTCCAAGTAACCCTGGATACAGTAATTACTCATATAATAATTTGCTTGAAGAAGCTCAAAAAACGGTTAATGCAAAAGACAGAATGCAAATGCTTCATAATGCGGAAGAAATACTTATGAACGATATGCCTATTATACCGATACATTATCGTTCAAATCCATTAATGGTTTCTAAAAAATTAAGAGATTATAAGTTGGACCCTTTGTCAAAGTATAGATTTCATTATTCTTATTTAGTTAAATAATTAAGTAAATAAAATAAAAGCATAATATGAAAAAAATATTTATAATATTCTTAATATCGTCCGTTTGTTTATATTCCTATGAAATTCGGCTTCATTTTTCGAGAAGTTATATTGACAATAATATTTTATACGCTGACGCTTATGTAGGAATAAATATGGAAGTCGATGAAAATCTAAAAAGATATGTGGAAAACGGAATAATAATATTTTTGAATTTTCGAGTAGATTTTGTAAAAAAGAATTTTCTTATAAACGAAAATATTAAAGAAATTTATTTTAATAGAAGAATTTATTATGATTTTTTCACTAAAGAATATGTGGCGGTAAATTCGGACACTTCGCTTGAAACGAGAAACTCTAATTTTTACATCCTGATGCGGACTTTATACCAAATAAGCAGAATAGAAGTTGCCGATATAAACGAATTAAACGAAAACGATATTTATTTTTTTAAGACGAGATTATCAATCAGATTTCAAAACGCTTTTCCGTATTTGTCAATATTCTTTAATATTATAACTCCTTTGCAATATAGAATCAAATGGTTAAAGTCGGAAGAGTTTAAAATCGGAGAATTATATGATATTTAAAAGAAAAAATCCGATTTTATAATTTTAAGATATAAATAAGTTATATTGACTTTTTAAAAATATCTTATAAAATTATTTTCTATTAAAAAAGAGACGAATATGCGTTTTTATATTATTATATTTTTATTTTTATCTTCTTTCGCTTTCGCGCAAAATTACGGATACGATAAAAAATATCAAGAACAATTAAACGAAAGCGGAGTCGAAATAAACGAAGAACAGAAAAAAAAGGTTAGAGAGGATATAAAAAAATACGCTAATCTTTATTTGGGCAAACATTATAAATATAACGAAAAAGACGAGCTAACGCATCCCGTTTCTAAAGAAAAAAAGAATTTTAATTTTGACTGCTCGGGTTTTGTAGCCGCTGTTTATTGGACTTCAAATATAGCGGTATTCGAAAAGCAGGCGGTTTTGGGAGAAAGCGGAGTAAAAACTATTTACGCCACTTTAGAAAAATATAAAAAATTGTATAATAACTCTTTGCCGAATATAGGCGATATAATTATGTTTGACAGAACTACATCCGAAACGGGCAAACTTACTCATGCGGGAATAGTTGTCGATGTGGACGAGGACGAAACGGTGAGTTATATTCACGCGTCCACAAGCAGAGGACTCGTTTTAGGGTATATGAATTTAAAATATCCCGATTTGGCAAGAAAAGACGGAAAGGTAATAAATAGTTATTTGAGGCGAGGAGGCGGAGTCGATTCTTTAGCTTCAAAATGTTTCAATAGCTACGGAACTATTTTAGATTTGCCTTAAAGTTTTAGTTTTAATAAAAAATTTAAAAATAGGAAAATTAAAAATATAAATCGAATTTAATTGGAGAATATATGAACAATAAAAAAAATAATAAAAATCCAAATAGAAGAAATCCGATGCCTCAAGCTGGAGGCGGAGGAAATCAAATAATAATAATTCTGCTTCTCACAATGGTTGTCGTGATGGCGGTTATGTATTTTCAAAAAACTCCTCAAACGAAAACAGTAGAATGGGATTATTCAACGGTAGTGCAAAAAGTCAAAGAAGGCGCTGTAACCGAAGTGACTATAGTCGACCAAAATATAAGAGATGGAAAAGCGTTTGAAACGGTTAATGGAAGAATAAGCGAAACGAGTTTTTATTCTTATATACCTTTTTCGGCGAGCGGATTTGTAGATTTGCTTATAGAAAATAATGTAAAGGTTAAAGGAGAAGAAAATAAACCGAGTTATTTAAGCATAATTCTAATTAATTTGCTTCCGATACTTGCGATAGGCTTTTTATTATGGTTTTTCATGTTTAGGCAGGTTCAAGGTTCTAATAACAGAGCCATGAGTTTTGGTAAAAGCCGAGCGAGATTATTAACTAAAGAAGATGTAAAAGTCACTTTTAAGGATGTGGAAGGATGCAAAGAGGCAAAAGAGGAATTAGTCGAAGTCGTGCAATTTTTGAAAGACCCCGCAAAATTTACTAAATTGGGAGCTAAAATACCGAAAGGCGTTTTACTTGTGGGTCCTCCGGGAACGGGAAAAACATTGCTTGCAAAGGCTGTCGCTGGCGAGGCAAATGTTCCGTTCTTCAGTATGTCTGGTTCAGAATTTGTCGAGATGTTTGTCGGAGTTGGAGCTTCGAGAGTTAGAGATTTATTCGAGCAAGGAAAGAGAAGCGCTCCTTGTATAATTTTTATAGACGAACTTGACGCCGTAGGAAGAACGAGAGGAGCGGGATACGGAGGCGGACATGACGAAAGAGAGCAGACTTTAAACCAAATGTTAGTCGAAATGGACGGATTCAATACAGACACGAGAATAATAATATTTGCCGCCACTAACCGTCCCGATGTATTGGACCCAGCATTGCTTAGACCCGGAAGATTCGACAGGCAGGTTGTCGTGGATTTGCCCGATGTCAAAGGAAGAGAGGGAATATTTAAAGTGCATATTTCAAAAATACAACATGACCCTTCGATAGATTTGTATCATTTGGCGAGAGCGACTCCGGGATTTTCTGGAGCGGATATTGCAAATATGGTTAATGAAGCCGCTTTAATCGCCGCAAGAAACGACAAACAGAGAGTGGAACTTCCCGATTTTGAAGAAGCGCGAGATAAGGTTATGATGGGACCCGAAAGAAGAAGCATACTCATAAGCGAGAGAGAAAAATTAAATACCGCTTATCATGAAGCGGGACATACTTTAATGGCGGTTTTGCTCCAAAATACAGATTCCTTGCATAAAGTGACAATCGTGCCGAGAGGAAGAAGTTTGGGCGCCACATGGACATTGCCTCCAGACGGAAGATATACTTTGCAAAGAAAAAAAGCCATAGACGAAATGTCGCTTCTTTTGGGAGGACGAGTCGCCGAAGAGTTTAAATTTGGAGAGAATTCGGTTACTACGGGAGCTTCAAACGATATAGAGAGAGTGACGGAAATGGCAAGAAGAATGGTTTGCGAATGGGGGATGAGCAAATTAGGACCAATCGCGTTTGGGCAGAAAGAACAGCCTATATTTTTGGGAAAAGAAATCGCGCGACATAAAGATTATAG
>NZ_SJDU01000567.1 GCF_005518285.1 Brachyspira catarrhinii
AGGAGATTTCAAAATGAGAAATCAAACAACAAAATCGCATAATGCGAAATCAAAAATCTTATTAATTACTTTATGTATCTTCGGACTGCTATTTTCCTATAGCTGTCAGTGTAAGAACAATGTCAGCGACCCGAATAATATTCCAGACGATAACGGATTAAACGGCGGAGGCGGAGGCGGAGGTCAAACGGATACGGGCGGTAGCGGAAGCACCGACCCCGACAAAGATTTAGTGGACGGCGATTTATCGACAACTTCGACAAAATTAATAAGAGTTTCGGGCGATACCGTAAAAATTTCCGCAACGATTAAATTCAAAAACGCTACGGCAACATTAAAAAGTTTTGAAGATACGGATAGCACAAGTTTAAAGGACGGCGATATTGTCTACGAAGGAACTACTTTAACTTTGAAAGCGGATACAACGGACGCAAGCAAAATTGATACAACCGTAGGCGGCAAAATTACTTGGGAGAAAGCGAGTAAAAAAATCACCGCTACCTTCACATTAAAGCCCGCTGAAAATGTGACTTTAAGCGAAACCGAAAAAACAGTCGTTATTGAAATTTACAAAGAAAAACTCGTTAATCCTAAAGAGCATATTGGAGAAATAATTAAGCAAGCATCGGGTTTTTCGCCTTTGCAATTTGGCTTTTCTGTTAATTTTAATGGAACTCCAAACGATACCGATATAACAGCGACTCTTAAAGCTTTGGATGCTGGCAAGAATCAAAGTGAAATTAAATATAGCAAAGATACTTTTATTGAATCTTTGAAAACTAATATTCAAAATGAAGCTAATTCAGGAACTAAAAAAATCACTTATACAAATATGGAGTTAGTTAACCATGGGGCTGGTGCAACTGCTGGAATATGGAGCTTTACTTTTAAGTTTACATTTAGCGATACCGATTACGACCTTACTGACGAGCAAAAAATTAATGGCATAGAGTATAGGGTGGATGTTCAAGTAGGAAGTCAGAGTAGTCAAATTGACGGTAGTTGGGTGGTTTTCGAATAATAAATTAGTTAGAAAATAATTAAGTTGAAGATAATATGATTTAAGTTAATAAGATTTTTAAGAGTTAAACCGAATTTA
>NZ_SJDU01000568.1 GCF_005518285.1 Brachyspira catarrhinii
TAATATACTCCATAATTTATTATATAATAGAAAGAATAACTTGGCTTAAATATTATATAATATTTTTATCAATATTTGGATTTCTTTTATTAATAAGAGCGGTGAAATTAATTAGCTTTTTGGCAGTTCCTTCGTTTTTGTCAAATGAAATATTCAATACTTTATATCTGTTCATTTTAAGCGTTTCTATGTCTTTAATTTTATATTTTATTCCCGCTTTTTTATACAGATTTTTAGAGCTTAAATGGGCAGTTAAAGAAAATGTAGAATATTTGATTTTATCGGTAATATTTTTTGTATTAAGTATATTGGGAATTCTTTTGCATTTTAATTTTTATATAATCGCAAATAGAATCTTTTATCTTTCAATATTATATTTGTTCATATTAGGATTTCTTAATTATAAAAATTTAAAAGACAGCACGATAAAATTTATAGTTAAAATATTAGGCTTAATAACTATATTTATATATCCTATTTTGGTTTATCAATTAATTATATTGAATAAAAATACTTTTGACATAGGTTCTATCGATATAACTTTGATTTTATTTTATATATGGTGGAATCTGGTAATGCTCGGTTATTTACTTTGGTATTTTATTAGTATTATTAAAAATAAAAATAGTATTATAGATAAAAATTTGATTGAAAATAATTCGAAAAATATTGAAGAAAATAAAGTTATAAATAAATCGTCCTCAAAAAAAGAAGAAGAGCAGATTAATTTAACCAAAAGGGAAAGGGAAATATTATTCTATTTACTTTCTGGAAAAACGAATAAAGAAGTTGCAATAATACTAAAAATATCTCTCAATACCGTTAATAATCATGTGGCAAATATATATGATAAATCTGGCGTAAAAAACAGAGTTGAATTGGTAAATAAATTTTCAAGATAATGTATCAGAATTTATATGTTTATGATAACTTTAAAATAAAAATAGCAAGCGTAAAAGCTTACTATTTTAAGTTGTATTAAAATAATATCTTAATTTTTCAATTTTCAGTCGGCATAGAATCTATAATAGAATTTGCCAAACTATTAAGAACTTCTTCTCTCAAAGCGCCTTCTTGCATATATAGAATAATATTT
>NZ_SJDU01000569.1 GCF_005518285.1 Brachyspira catarrhinii
CAATATTGATAACCTGCTCCTCGCTTTCAAACCAAGAACTTCGCCTTACGCGTTTCAAGGTTTGGCTTTGGACGGACTTAAAATTTTGAAACTCGTTAAAGAAGAAGTTGGAATTCCAATAGTAAGCGAAATCGTTTCAATTCGTCATTTGGAAGAATTCGATAACACGGTTGATATGATTCAAATCGGAGCAAGAAATATGCAGAATTTTGAATTATTAAAAGAAGTCGGCAAATTAAAGAAACCGATTTTATTAAAAAGAGGACTTGCAAATACGATGGAAGAATGGTTAATGAGCGCCGAATATATTTTAGATAAAGGTAATAGCGATGTTGTTTTATGCGAAAGAGGAATAAGGACATTTGAAAATTATACGAGAAATACATTCGATGTAAGCGCGATTCCAATGATAAAGAGAATGAGCCACTTACCCGTAATAGGCGACCCGTCTCATGCGAGCGGAAAATCTTGGATGGCGATGCCTTTGACTTTAGCGGCGTTATCTGCGGGAGCTGACGGAATGATAATAGAAGTTCATAACGACCCCGAGCATGCTTTATGCGATGGCGCTCAATCAATCAAGCCCGAAGTATTTAGCGAGATAATGGAAGCCGTGAATATGATTAGCGAAACCGTTGATAAAATAAAAGCGAAACATAACGGTAGAGTTTATACTAAATAAATAATATTATTAAAAAATTGTAATAAAAATGGTTGATTATATTAAATAGTTTCAAAATTATATAAAATTTATTATTGATAAAAATTATTGTTACTAAAAAATAAAATTAGTCATTGCGAGTGAGGCTAAAGCCCGCTGTAAGCGAACGAAGTAATCTAAAATAATAAAATTTTTTTCTACTGATTACTTCGCTTACGCTCGTAATGATAATGCATTTCCCTTCATTGGAAGCATAGTCTCGATTTTTACAAAACCTCGTAATATTTAAACTGTCATCGCGAAATTTATCGAAGCAATCCATATAAAATAGATTAACGAGGCTTTATCTTGAAATGGCTAATTTTAATTTACAAATCAACCGACATAAACCTACATGCTCTTTCAGTCGCATCGACTATCAAACTTCTCGAATT
>NZ_SJDU01000570.1 GCF_005518285.1 Brachyspira catarrhinii
GGATATTATGCATAGGATACAGAGCAAAACTCTTATTATAGTGACGGGAGTGACGGCTTGCAGACAATGGAGAGAGGAAATACTCGATAAAACCGATATTCCTCCAGAAGATATAGGAGAATATAACGGATTAAATAAAGAGATAAAACCGATAACTATAGCGACTTATAAAATATTGACTTATAGAAAAGATAAAGAATCTCCTTTTAAGCATTTTGAAATATTTTTTCGTCAAAATTGGGGACTCGTAATTTATGACGAAGTTCATTTGCTTCCCGCTCCTATAATAAAACTTACAAGCGAAATTCAAAGCATGAGACGGCTCGGACTCACGGCGACTCTTATAAGAGAAGACGGACTTGAAAAAGATGTATTTTGTTTAATCGGACCTAAAAAATTCGATATGCCTTGGAGAGAACTCGAAGAGAAAAAATTTATCGCCGAAGCCTATTGCTACGATATAAGAATTCCATTGGACGAAAGCCATAGAGACGATTATGTCGTTTCGAACGATAGAATAAAATTTAGAATTGCAAGCGAAAATATTTTAAAATACGACATGGTAAAAAAAATAATAGAAAAAGTGAGAGGGAAAAATATATTGATTATTGGGCAGTATATATCGCAACTTGACGAAATGCAAAAAAGAACGGGCTTTCCGATAATCAAAGGAAAAACTCCTCAAAGCGAAAGAGATATTATTTATAAAAAATTTAAATCGGGAGAAATAAATGCGCTTATAGTTAGCAAAGTCGCAAATTTGGCAGTGGATTTGCCTGACGCAAATGTTTTGATACAAATATCGGGAACTTTCGGTTCGAGGCAGGAAGAGGCTCAAAGATTGGGAAGAGTTTTGCGCCCAAAAAAAGACGAGAATAAAAGTTATTTCTTTTCGATTATCACAAGCGACACAAAAGAGGAAGATTTTTCGCATAAAAGACAATTATTCCTTACCGAGCAGGGCTATCATTACGAATTATTGGATACAGATTCTTTCGATGGATTGATAATTTAAAGTTTAAGATTTATAAACCGATATTTTTATAAAGAATTATATAATTTTTACTTGACTTTTTTATAAGTTTGTTATACTA
>NZ_SJDU01000571.1 GCF_005518285.1 Brachyspira catarrhinii
ATTGGCGTTTACTTTAATTTAATTAATTTAAGCGCTTATTATAAAAAAATATATTATCGGAGGTATCGTTATGAGAAAGAGATACTTTTTTATTACTTTAATCGTGATTATTATTGCGAGCATTTTAGTTTGGGCTTGTAAACATCCTTTAGGCGAAGGAGTATCGGGAGTTGGTAATTCATCCGATGTAAATGGCGAAACTGGAGGAGGTGGCATCTCTTCTGGGGGAGATAATACATCCGAAGAAAAAATTGACCCAGCTGTAGTTGGCATAGGATTAGTTGGTAGCGGAGAAGGTAAAACCTTAAACGGCATAACATTGCCTGCAAATTCTCTTTCTGCGGAAGAACAAAGTCAAAATTATGACCCTTCAGATAATTATGCAGTCTTATTTGAAAACGGTAAAATACCCGCTTTAACCGTTACAACAAAAGGAGTTATACTTGCCGCAGCCGAAGATAGTAGCGGAAAGGTTGTCGTTAGAAGAAGTTCGGATATGGGAAGAACTTGGTATGACGCTAACGATAGCGGATACGGTCATCCGTTTTTTATAAATTGTCATAACGGCGATGTTTTATTAGGAGCTGTCGGTAGCGATAATAAAACTATTATTTATAGAAGTTCGGATGATGGCAAAAATTGGATACAAAAAGAAAGTATTGATAAACCTACCGATGCCAAAAATTCATTTGTAACTTACGGACAGGGTATAACTTTAAGGCATGGGGCTAATGCCAATTCTCAAAAATTAATATTCCCAATGTATTATACAAATGCTTCAAACAATAAGCCGTATACAGCTATTATGTTTTCAGAAAATGACGGCAATACTTTTAGTTCGGTCTGTAATGGTTTTGAAATCTCATCTAAAAAATTACAAGGTAATCTTGGAGATTTTAGCACATTTGAAACTAAACTCATAGAACTTTCTGACGGAAGTATACTATATAATACGGCATACTACGATAAAGGTTACTCATTATGGGCAAAATCTACCGATTGTGGTAAAAATTGGACATTTGGCGTTATAGGCAGCGACAAAGAAGACCCAGGCGCCAAGCATATAGATTTTAGTAGATATGAATATAATGGAA
>NZ_SJDU01000572.1 GCF_005518285.1 Brachyspira catarrhinii
ATATTCTAATGAGGCTTATGTTTTCTTATCATCTCCGCTTCGAATATCAAAGCCTCGACTTCGTTCTCGGTAATAATATAATCGAAATCTGCTATATGTTCTACAAGCGCCGTAGTTTTAGTGTCTTTATTCGATTTTGTAAAATAAGAATTGACTCTTTTTTTTAGAGATTTTGCCTTTCCGATATATATTATATTATTTTTTTCATCTTTCATAAAATATACGCCCGACTTATCGGGAATATATTTCAATTTTTCTTTTATATAATCTTTAATTTCTTGATTCATTTTAAAAAATTTAATTTTCTAATTTTCTCATTTGCGGAAATAATATAGTGTCCCTTATGCTCGGAACATTCAAAAATAATATAGCCATTCTATCGATTCCAATTCCGAGTCCGCCAGTCGGAGGAAGCCCATACTCCAAAGCGTTAATAAAATCGTAATCCATATCCATAGTTTCTTCTTCGCCTCGCTCTTTTGCCTTCACTTGCGCCTCGAATCTTTCTTTTTGGTCGATTGGGTCGTTAAGTTCGCTGAATCCGTTCGACATTTCCATTCCGCCGATAAATAATTCGTATCTTTCCGTTATATCGGGATTATCGGGATAGGATTTCGATAATGGAGACACCGCTTTAGGATAATTTATTACAAAAGTTGGCTGAATCAATTTTTCTTCCACTTTTTCCTCGAATACATTAACCATAATCTCCCATTTTGTAGGTTTCGATTTGCTCGTGTCGATTTCTATTCCTATAGATTTTGCTTTTTCCAAAGCTTCCTCGTTAGAAGAAATTTTTTCAAAGTCAAGTTCCGCGTATTTTTTTACAAGTTCAATCATAGGAATTCTTTCAAAAGGAGGTTTAAAATTTATTTCATAATCTTTATATTTTGAAATATAACTTCCGTTTAATTTCAAACAAACTTTAGAAAATATATCTTCGACTAATTCCATAACTTTGTGAAAATCGGCAAACGACATATAAGCTTCCATCATAGTGAATTCGGGATTATGTCTTGTGGAAATTCCTTCGTTTCTAAAATTTCTGTTAAGCTCAAATACTCTATCAAATCCGCCGAAGGAGTGGAACTTTT
>NZ_SJDU01000573.1 GCF_005518285.1 Brachyspira catarrhinii
ATATCCTTTAATCGTTTTATATTATTAAACAATTCCGTTCTCAAATCGCCTTCGACTTTAGTGGTAGATTCTATAGCGTCTCTTAAAGCCGTAATTTGAGCGTCCGTAAGGTCTTTAGCCTTAACGGAATAATCTATATTAGCCTTATCGCATATAACATGAGCCAATGTCCTGCCAATTCCGTATATGTCGGTAAGCGCTATTTCTATTCTTTTATTATTTCTTATTTCAACACCCATCAATCGAGCCATTATTTATTTTCTCCTTAAAACTTAAAATAAAATTATTTCTGCTTTTGTTTATGTCTTGGATTTTTTTTACATATAACTCTAACTATGCCTTTTCTTTTAACTATTTGACAATCGTTACATCTTTTTTTAATCGAACTTTTTACTTTCATTATAATTAATCTCCATTTTATTTACTTATAGCGATAAATTATTCTTCCCTTTGTCAAATCGTAGGGAGACATTTCTATAGTCACTTTATCGCCTGGAAGAATACGAATAAAATTCATACGCATTTTCCCAGATATATGAGCCAAAATTCTATGCCCGTTTTCAAGTTCCACTCTAAAAGTAGCGTTGGGCAAAGGCTCTACCACAATTCCTTCAACTTCAATAGTTTCTTTTTCAGCCATAACTAATTACCTTTACCTTCGCACTTTAGATTTTTTTAATATTCCATCGTAATTATGCATTTGCAAATACGACTCTATTTGTTTCAATAATTCAACGGCTACGCTTACGCTAATCATAACCGAAGTTCCGCCCATCAAATATACCAAAGAATTATTTGTTCCCTTAAAAGGAGCGAATATAGGAATCTTCGTCATAAGGTCGGGAAATACCGCAATCGCCGCCAAAAATATCGAACCGCCTATGGTTATTCTTCCCAATACAGTTTTAAGATATTCTGCCGTTTGCGTCCCAGGTCTATAACCAGGTATAAAACCGCCCTGCTTTTTAAGATTTTCCGCTATATCGTCTGGATTAAATTGCACCGAAGTATATACATAAGCGAACATTATAACCAATAGACAATATAAAATTATATAAGCCCAGCTTCCGTAAGAGAAAAATCCAAGTAAAGA
>NZ_SJDU01000574.1 GCF_005518285.1 Brachyspira catarrhinii
AAATCTATAATTGATAATATAGTATGGTGGATACCATTCAAAAAATTAAGAAATAATGTTAGACTATTACTATTAAAAATAGCAAACTTTAATAATGAAATTGCTAATTGTAAGAATGAGTTAAACATTATAAAACATGAATTAAATTTAATATATTCCAATACAACATTATTATCTATACATTTTGGAATAGATATATGTAATAAAGCACATCCTTTATACATAAATGACAACTATAAAACACATTATTTTGTTGCTCAAGATATGCAAGATTATATAGCATATCAATATTTAAAAAGTATTAAAAATGATTTTTTTTCAGATGGATTTTATATAGATATAGGAGCACATGATGGTATATCAGGAAGTACAACTTTAATTTTTGAAAAATTAGGTTGGCAAGGAATATGTGTAGAAGCTAATCCTATTAATTATGAACAATTATTAAAAAATAGAAAAAACTCACTTTGTATCAATGCTGCTGTTTCAAATCAAAATATGCCAAAAGCTCAATTTGTAGATATCGAAATACACAATTTTTTAAGTTTTTTAAATTTAGGTATTTCAGATGAAGAATATAATAATAGATTAGTAAATGCTAAAAAATATTTGGAATCTTTGGGAATATTAAAAGAAAATGATGAATTAAAATTAAATTTCATTGATGTAGAAGTTATAAACTTTGATGAAATTATGAAAAAATTCCAAAATGTTAAACATATTGATTTTTTATCAATAGATATAGAAGGTGGAGAACTAAATTTATTAAAGTCAATAGATTTTCATAAATTTAGTTTTTCTATGATAGGATTAGAAGGTCATGATAATATAATTATTGACTTTATGTTAGAAAATGGATATAAAGTTTTTACAAAAACTTTAAGCGATACTATTTTTATACCACAATAAAATATATAATATATTCTTAATATATTATTGTAGTTTATTTTTTAATAAATAATTCATAAACATTTAACAAAAATATTTTACATAAAAAAGTATATACTGTTATTAATATAAGTATATTTTGGGAAGTAATTTAATTTTGAAGAGGATAAAAATGAGAACAATTTTTACAGTGATAAT
>NZ_SJDU01000575.1 GCF_005518285.1 Brachyspira catarrhinii
AATTGGATTATCAAAAAATCGCAAGAAGCGTGGTTAGACGAATAGGTTATACGAGCAGCGACATGGGATTTGACGCCGATACTTGCGCCGTTATGGAATCTATACATGAGCAATCTCCCGATATCGATATGGGAGTTAGCGTAGGAAAAGGTTTATTTAACAAAACCGAAGGAAATAAAAGCGAAGGAGCGGGCGACCAAGGGATAATGTTCGGATACGCTATAAACGAAACTGAAACTTTTATGCCTTTGACTATTCATTTGGCTCATAGACTCGCCGAAAGGTTGGCTAAAGTGCGAAAAGAAAAAATACTCGATTATTTGAGACCAGACGGAAAGAGTCAGGTTACAATCGAATATAAAGACGGAAAAGCGGCAAGAATAGAGGCTGTCGTTATATCCACTCAACATGCAAAAGGAATAGAGCATAAACAAATAGAAGAGGATATAAAAAAACATGTTATAAACGAAATATGTCCTAAAGATATGCTTGACGAAAATACAAAATACTATATCAATCCTACGGGCTTATTTGTAGTCGGCGGACCTATGGGCGACTGCGGACTCACGGGTAGAAAAATAATAGTCGACAGCTACGGCGGACATGGAGCGCATGGCGGAGGAGCTTTCAGCGGAAAAGACCCGACAAAAGTAGACAGGAGCGCATGCTATATGGCGAGATATATCGCTAAAAATATAGTGGCGAGCAAAATTGCCGACAGAGCTTTGGTTCAATTCGCTTACGCTATCGGAGTTCCAGAACCGCTTTCGGTTTATGTCAATACTTTCGGGACTTGCAAAGTTCATGACGAAGTTTTGGCGGCTATAATAACGAAACAAATCGATTTGACTCCAGCGGGAATAATAAAACATCTTGATTTGCGAAGACCGATTTATGAAAAAACTACGGCTTACGGACATTTCGGCAGAGAGGATAAAGATTTCACTTGGGAAAAAACGGATATTAAACATTTATTTGAAAATCCCAAAAAATAAAAAAGATTTGATTAATTAAATATTTATAAAAGAGATTTGCATTTTTGTGAGTCTCTTTTTTATTTAGTTTTATATTAAAATTAAAAATT
>NZ_SJDU01000058.1 GCF_005518285.1 Brachyspira catarrhinii
AAAAAGAATGGATTATAAAAGAATAAATTAAAAATGAAATTAAATATTATAATAGTTTTTATATTTATTAGCGTTTTAAATTTAAGTTGTTCAAAATTGATACTTGTGAGAGAACCCGAGATGAGAGTTTTGGGAGGAAAAACTTTAATCGAGGCTCAAGTTTTAGGAAGATACCGACAGATAGACGAAAGCGCTTATCAAATATCCACTTTATCGAGCGAAAAAGATTTAAGTCTTATTATGGTAAGCACAAATGTTTCGGATGAAATAGCATCCGATTATAAAGAGGCTTTAATAAGAAGTATGTTTAATCAAGACGAAATAAATTTATATAAAACCAACTCTTATATAGGCGAAAACAATAAAGGTTATCTTTCGTATATCGCTTTTGAAATATCGACTCCGAAAAATCAATTTGGAGAGGAGAGAATAAATTATATAAAAGAAATAATGGAAAAAGAAAATACAGACAGAAGAACTATAGCCGAGTATTTGATTCTTTCTGACCCAAAATTAACTATGGCGAATATCAAAGAAGTGGAAACGGCTTTATATAGAAGGAACATTCAAAGGCTAATAAATAATACTTATTATCAACTGCCAGACGATACTTGGACGGTTTATACTAATACGAATAATTAACTATTTCTTATTTTTCAAAGTTGCAATAACAATTTCGGGATACGCAAACAATCTGAAAGGAAGCAAAACTACTCCGACTCCCGAAGAAACATAAATTTTCGTTTTTCCGCTTTGCATATTTCCATAAATAGTAGTTAAAGGATAATCTCTATTTTTATTTAATCTTTCTATCAAAGGCATTGGAACAAGACTTATTTGCATTCCATGAGTATGTCCGCAAACAAAAAAATCTATAAGTTCGTTATAACCTTCTTTTTTTGCAATAGCCAAAGGAGCGGCGGGTTCATGCGACAACAAAATATTAAAATCGTTTGTTTTGACATTTTTTGTAGCCAAATCAAATTTGACATCGTCCGTCATAAAATCTCCGACTCCTCCTATTGAAATATATTCTCCGATGTCGTTGGTTATAAATATTATATTATTGTCGAGCATCTTAAAATTATTGGAATGCATGGCGTTTGAAACATCAATTTTGCTTTCATAATTATCATGATTTCCCAAAACGGCGTATTTTCCGAGCGGAGCTTCCAAATTTTTTATTCCTTCGATAAGTCTATGAATATTTTTTTTATTATGATATTTAAACCATCTAGGCGCGCTATAAATATAATCCCCGATAAATAGTATAATGTCGGGGTTATTCTCCGTTATCATATCGGACATTTTTTGTATATGCGAAGTCGGAATATAAAGCCCCGAATGAATATCCGAAGCTAAAGCGACTTTTATATTGTCAAAACTTTTTGGCAAATCTTCAAATTCCAAATCTATATAACGAACTCTCAAAGCTCTCGAAGTCTTAAACATATATAAAGAAAATAATATCGCGAATATAATTATAACGAAAATAATTATTTTAATTTTTTTGGATTGGTTTTTGTATTTATTCAATAATTTCTTGGCTTTATTCATTTGTTATCCCGTTTTATTAAAAGTTATAATATATCAATATAAATTTTTGTAAATATAAAATTAAAAGTTTTACAATTTATTAAAATTTATACGATACTAATATTAAGGCATTATTTTCAAATTAATTTCACGCTTGAATAATAAGATTTTTATGTTATAATTCAAGTAGATGAAATAAGGTAGGTGTATGGTTCAAGAAGAAGTTGTTGTAGCGGAAAAAGAATGCGTAGCCGTCAGGTTACTCGCCGAATATCCAGATTTGGATTATTATATTTATTTAATGTTTTTTATAGATAAAGACAATTTGAAATTGATTGGCATGGAAATGTTGGTTTCAAATAATTACGATTTCTTTAATTTGCTTAACAATACGAACGATTTAAAAGAATTATACAAACATATCGAATTTGCCGTTTCCACCGAAAATAATCTAATTTTTCCAAGCGATAAATTAAAAGAAGATATAAACAAAATATTGAAAGACAGAGTAAACAGATTTAATATTGTAAATTATTTGATTAAAAACGATATAGTTCCCGTTATAGATATATTTTCCGACACTTTAAATATATCTATGGATTTCAATATAGGAATATACGATATTGCTTACAAATATTATTCCGTAAACGATATTAAATTTTTTATAGAAAATACCAAAGACGATATACAAAATAAAAAAATCGATTTTGATGTGTATAATTTTTTCTCAAACGCCGAATACGAAATGATTAACGAGGAAGAGGATATTGCCGACAAATATCAAATAATAAACGCTTCTTTGGTCGTCTCTCCCGTGAACGGAACTCCGATAAACGAAATTAAAATAGGCGATATGGTTGTCGTTAGTATAAACTCAAATCTTTACGAAGAGAATATGATTTATATAGAATCCAAAGGCAAAAAAGACGAATACTCTAAAGCTTTGGTTCCAGGCGAAATTATAGAAAAAGTTGTTACTGACGAAAACGTGAAACTTACGATAAAATTAAGCGATGAATATTGCGCCGTAATAGAAGAAACCGAACCGATTAAATTAAGAATATTCGACCCCGACAAAGACACTTATATAGCGCCCGTGGTTTCAATGGACGAGAGACTTAATTTGGTAGCGAAATTTTTTGACAATCTCAGCATTTTTCAATTAATAATGTATGGACTCGGAATAACTTCTTTATTTATTTTAGGGTATATACTTTATATTATAATTAATAATTGACATATAATAAAAAACAATTTGACTTATTTATAAAAATAATATAAAATACTTGTCATAGTAATTTAATAAATAAAGAGGTGTTCGTTATGAATAGCAAAAAAGTTTTATTATCAGTTTTGTCTTTAATAGTTTTGGTTTTTTCAGCTTGCTCAAATACGGCTAAAGTTTCCGACTCGGAGATAATCGTTAATTTAAGCGTAGAGCCGAAAACTATCGACCCAAGTTTTAACGCTCAAATATACGGCGTGATTTACATTCAGCATGTATTCGAGGGCTTGACGACAAGGGACAGAAACAATAAAGTAGTGGAAGGAGTCGCGGAAAGTTGGGATATAAGTTCGGACGGAAAGGTTTACACTTTTCATTTGAGAACCAACGCTTTATGGTCGGACGGAAAACCAGTAGTGGCGGAAGATTTCGTTTATAGCTGGAGAAGGGAAGTCGACCCTGCCGTTGCGAGCGAATTTAGTTATCAGCATGAACCAGTGAAAAACGCTCGGGATATAACCGCTGGAAGAATGCCAGTAGAAACTTTGGGAGTTAAGGCGATAGACGATTATACTTTGGAGGTGGAATTGGAAGCTCCAACCGCGTATTTTCTCGAGTTAACCGCTTTTCCTACTTACGCTCCTTTAAGAAGAGATATAATCGAAGAGCATGGCGACAGCTGGACTTTAAGCCCCGAAACTTATATTGGAAACGGTCCTTATGTTATGAGCGAAAGAAATATAGACGAAAATATAATTATGGTAAAAAGCACGAATTATTGGAATGCCGACACCATAATCGCTCCGAAAATAACATTCGTATTTATGCAAGACGGAGCCGCCGCAATCGCTGGAATAAAAGACGGAACTTTGCATTTGGCTTACGAACCGCCACAGCAGGATATACCGACTTTAACGGAAGAGGGCTTGATACAGATTAAACCTCTAATTGCCACTTATTATTATCCTATAAATGTTACCAATCGATATTTGAGAGACGCGAGAGTGAGAAGGGCTTTGTCTTTAGTAATAGACAGAAATTACATAGTAGAAAATGTTACAAAAGGCGGACAAAAACCCGCTGGAGGCTGGATACCTTATGCCGTTAATGATGTGAGCGGGGATTTTAGAGAAAACGCGGGCGATTTATACGATATTTCAAAAGAAGGCTACAGCAACAATATAGCTTTGGCAAAACAACTTTTAGCGGAAGCTGGATATCCCGATGGAGCGGGTTTTCCCGTTATAGAGTTTAAGACTGACCCAGGAAATCATGTTGGAATATTCGAAGCCGTTCAGCAAATGTGGAAAGAGCATCTTAATATAGATTCTTCGATAACTCAAATTGACAACGCTTTACTCGGACAAACTTTGCTTGAAAAAAACTTTATGATTGGAAGGCTTTATTGGTCATCCGATTATATGGACCCAATGTCAATGATGAGTTTATTCGTTAGCTATAACACTCAAAATAACGGAGGCTATAGCAATAGAAGATATGACGAGCTTATAGAAAGAGCGGCGTCCACTGGCGACCAGAATGTGAGAATGGCGGCCATGCATGAAGCGGAAAAAATATTTATAGACGATATGGGCGCGATTCCGATTTATTTTTATACCGAGCCTTTGCTTGTAAATCCTAAATTAAAAGGAGTCGTTTATAATCCTTTAGGCTTTCATAGATTCAATTACGCTTATTTGGAAAAATAGTTTAAAAGCTTTGTAAAAACTTGACATTTTTTATAGCTTATGTTATAATAATTTCATTAATTAAGCCGAGTTAGCTCAGTAGGTAGAGCAAAGGACTGAAAATCCTTGTGTCTAGGGTTCGATTCCCTGACTCGGCAAATTTAATTTTTAATATGCAATCCTTAAAAGAGTTAACCGAATATATCAATCCTTTATACGAAGATAATCATTTAATAGTCGCCGTAAAACCTCAAAATATTCCAACGCAGGGAGACAAAAGCGGGGATATTTCTTTTTTTGAATATGCGAAAGATTATATAAAATTAAAATATAATAAAAGCGGAAATATATTTTTGGGATTGGTTCATAGATTGGATAGACCTGTGGCGGGAATTATGGTATTTGCCAAAACTTCTAAAGCTGCGGGAAGATTAAGCAAAGCGATAAGAGATAGAAAATTTGAAAAAATTTATTATGCGATTGTCAATGGGGTTTTGTCCGAAAAAAACGGAATGCTTGAAAATTATATTATTAAGAAAAGCAATAAATTAGGAAATATAGCGCAAATAGTTTTTGAAAATACTAAAAATTCAAAATTTGCAAAACTCAAATATAATGTCGTTAAAGAAGATATTATAAAAAATTTGTCTCTTGTAAAAGTCGAACTCGAAACGGGAAGATTTCACCAAATAAGAGCGCAATTTTCAAATATAGGACATGCGATATACGGAGACAGAAAATACGGAAATTATATTAAATACGATAGAAACGATATTCCGCTTGCGTTATTTGCGAAAAGTTTGAAATTTCCGCATCCCGTGAAAGACGAAATCGTATTTGTAGAGGCTAATTTGCCGAATAATAGTCCGTGGAATTTATTTTAAGTATTGACAAAAAATTAAAATATAATACAATTTGAGTAAATAGGGGAGCTTTAAAAGGCTGAGAGGAAATTAAATTTTCGACCCTTATAACCTGTTTGGGTAATGCCAGCGTAGGGAATCACTCTCATATTATTAAAAAATAAATAAAATGAGATTCTTTTCTAAAGTTGGTCTTGTTTTATTTATTTTTTAATCTATTAAATCTATTAAATCAAAACAAGATTAATTCACATTTCAAACGGTTATAAAAATCAAAATTACTTAATTATTTTTATGCCAATGTAAGTTTTGGCGAAGGGGTTTTTATGACTTACAAATTATTTACAAAAACTTTAGTATTATTGCTCTTGCTTTCGTCTTGCAATAATATTAAAGAAAAAGATATTAAAGACGAGATAACGGTAAATTTGGAGTATGAGTTAAAAACTATAGACCCAGCTTTAAATAGTAGCTCTTACGGGTTTATATACATTAATCATGCTTTCGAGGGTTTGCTAAATAAAGACACAAACAACAATATAATCGAAGGAGTCGCGAACAAATGGGAGATAAGCGAAGACAATTTAAGATATACTTTCCATTTGAGAGATGACGCGAAATGGAGCGATGGCAAAAAAGTTACGGTGGGAGATTTTTTATATTCTTTCAGAAGAGCGGTAAATCCAGAAACCGCCTCTCCAATGTCTTATTTGATGGAATATATAAAAAACGCTAAAGATATAACGAGAGGATTAAAACCCGTTCAATCTTTAGGAGTTATCGCCGCGGATGAAAAAACTTTGATTATAGAATTGGAAGCGCCGACTTTATATTTTTTAGATATTGTCGCTTCGGGCGGAGTGTATGTTCCCGTTAGAGAGGATATTATAGAAACCTACGGCGATAATTGGACTTGGAAACCAGAAACTTATATTGGAAACGGCGCTTATAAAATGGTTGAAAGAAAGCCAGACGAACTAATAGCGTTTGAAATCAATACGAATTATTGGGATTATAAAAGTCAAGTCGCAAAAAGAATTAATTTTGTATTGATGGCTGACGAATATATAGCTTTGAATTCCGTTAGAACTGGAGATGTCGATTTTTCTATAACCGCTCCTCCGATAGGCGAAATAGAAAATTTAATTAAGGACGGACTCATGGCGGTGAGCGATATTATAGGTTGTTATTATATCGATGTTAATACGAAAGATAAGGCTTTATCCGATAAAAGAGTGAGAAAGGCTTTATCTCTTGCAATTGACAGAAATTATATAATACAAAATATAGGGCATGGAAAATTAATCGCAACTGGCGGATTCGTTCCTCCTGTTGTAAAAGGCTTGAATAAATCTTTCAGAGAAGAAAGCGGAGATTATATAGACATTAATAATCATGCAAAAAATGTGGAAGAAGCGAAAAGATTAATGACGGAAGCGGGCTATCCGAACGGAGAGAATTTTCCTCCTATAGAAATAAATGTTGGAGCTGGATTTTATACTACGGTAATGGAAGCCGTGCAAGTTATGTGGAAAAATAATTTGAATGTCAATTTGAGAATTAGAACTGTCGAGTCAAAAATAAGTTTACCTTTAAGAGAAGCGGGAAACTATCAAATGGTTAGGGCAAGCTGGACGGGAGATTATAACGACCCTTTGGCTATGCTTCAAATAATGACAAGCGACAGCGATTTTAATTACGGCGGATTTTCCAACGAAAGATACGACAGTTTAATAGAATACGCTCGAACCTCTACCGATGCCGAAAAGAGAATGGAAGCTTTGCGAGAAGCCGAAGCGATATTATTTGACGAAGTTCCGATTATACCTTTTATATACAGAACGGATTTTTTGGTTGTGAGTCCGAAACTTAAAAATTATATTGACGAACCTTTGGGAAGATATAGGTTCAATTACGCTTATATGGAAAAATAAGAAGTAGAATTTAAAATTGTCATTGCGATGGGATTAACCCATTGCAATGACTAAAAACTAATTTTAAGAGAGAATATCCACAAACACCGAAAAATCACCCATTAAATATTCGTCCGATATTTTCAAATTATATTTTATATTCAATGATTCGAGAATTTCTTTTGTAGTTTTTAATATGTCCTCTTTTTTATAATAATAATATTCGTCTCCGTATTTTTCCTTGCATGAAATATCGAGCAAATTAAAACAGACGCCTTTTCTTGATGCGATTAAAAATAATTTGATGGCGTCTTTCAAAAATTTATCGTTATTTCCAAGATTCAAATTAAAAATTCCCGAAGAATATATATAATCGAATTCTTTTTCCGCATTCGAGTTTCCGAAAAAATCCAAAGTCATAAATTGCGGATTAATATTTTTAAAAGTTTTCGCTTTAGCTCTTTCAATCATTTCGGGCATTATGTCTATTCCGATATAATACAAATTTATATTTTGATTGTCTATATATTCCGCCAAACTCCCGAGTCCGCAGCCGACATCAAGCAGAACGGAAGATTCCATATTAAAATGTTCCAATAAAGTTTTGAATCTCAATTCCTGCGCTTCTTTCGATTCCCAATCCAAAACCTGATATTCGGGAATATTAAAATCTTTCACTCTGTTTATATAATGTTCTATTATTGCCGATTTTTTATTTTTCATTTTTCTACATTTAATTTGTTTAATATAATTTATAAACGGTTTTTTGATTATATTCTCTGTCCGCTTCCAATATTATATTAGGAAAATGGACAAAATTCAAAGACGCTGGCAAAAATTCCGTTTCAAGACAAAAAGCGTTATGTTTATTTAAAATCGTTTTTCTCACTTCTCTTCCGTTAAGCATATTTCCCGAATAAAAATGCATCGCTGGTTTTGTTGTGTAAAGTTCCAAAGTTAATCCCGTTTTTTCGCTATATACTTTCGCTCTCAATTTATTTATATTTTCGCTATCGAATATAAAACAGTTGTCATAACCGCCAGCTTTTTCAATATCCGCTCCAATTTTTTTAGTTTTATTAAAATCAAAAGGAGTATTTTCCGTTTTCAAAATTTCTCCAGTTGAAACATATTCTTCGTTTACGGGCAAATAAAATTTTGAATCTATAAATAAATCATGCTCGTAAATTAGTCCTTCGCCGTTTAAGTTCCAATAAGAATGATTCGTTAAATTAATCGGAGTAGGGGAGTCGGATGTTGCAAAATATTTTATTATTATTTCGTTTTCGTCCGTTAAAGAATAAGTAATTTCAATTTTTACATTTGCTGGATAGCCTTCCTCTCCGTCTTTAGAAAAGTAAGAAAATAAAACCGTTCTATCGTCCAAACTTTTTGAATCGAATTTTTTGAAAGATATTCCTTCAACTCCGCCATGCAAATGATGTTTATTATTGTCGTTTTTTGCGAGTTTATAAATTTTATTATTTAATTCAAATTCTCCGTTTATCGTTCTGTTTGCAACTCTGCCAACCGAAGAGCCGATATAATCATGCGCTTTCAAATAAAAATCGTAATTGTCGCTTCCGAAAGACGCTTGAATTTCGTTATTATTTTTATCTTTTATGAAAACTCCCGTAATCGAAGCGCCTATATCGGTTAATTTTAATATCATTCCGTTTTTATTTTTCAATTCGTATAATAAATATTTTTCGCCAAAATTTTTAATTTGCATAATTTTCCTTTTTTATTTTATATAATTTTATTTTTAATTTAATTAATTTGTTTAGATTTAATTATAATTATAAAGTGGAATTAGTCAATAAAATATATATTTTAAACTATTTTTCAAATAATGGTTTATTTTATATTCTTATGAAAATTAAACTTATCAATATAAAATCCGATATTTTTATAGAAAAAAATAGTTGACATTTTTTAAATAATTGTTATTATATAAATAGATTAAATGATTAATGAATAAAAACAGTTTCAAGTGAAGCGATTTTTATAGTGAAGAATGGAATTAATTTTCATATTGGTATAAAAAAGATGGAATTAGAAATAAAGTATGAGG
>NZ_SJDU01000577.1 GCF_005518285.1 Brachyspira catarrhinii
AGCGTTACTTATAATATACAATAGAGAAGGAGAAATCGAGGCTTTTATTCCCGTAGAATATTGGACTTTTGAAGTATTCTTAAAACATAAAAATAAAGAATTCATAGCCGAACTTCAAAAATATAAAGGAGAAAAACCCGACTTAAAAACTAAAGAAGATGTGGACGAGATAATAAATCATTTGAAAGATAAAATTTATAAAGTTTCATCTGTTGAAATTAAAGATAGATTAAGAAATCCAATAGCTCCATATACGACAAGCAAATTGCAACAAGCAGCAAGCACTTCGCTCGGGTTTAATTCTTCAAAAACGATGCAAATAGCTCAAGGTTTATACGAAGGAGTTTCTATAGCGGGAGAATCAACGGGACTTATAACTTATATGAGAACCGACAGCGTGAGAATATCTCCAGTCGCTCAAGAACAGGCGAGAGAATTTATAAAAAAAGAGTTTGGAGAAAATTATTTGCCAGCGGAAGCTCCAAGTTATTCGGTAAAGAAAAACGCTCAAGACGCGCATGAGGCTATAAGACCTACAAATGTGTTTTTGACTCCCGATAGCGTTAAAGAATATTTGAAAAACGAACAATATAAATTATATAAACTTATATGGGAAAGATTCGTTTCTTCGCAAATGCTTCCAGCAAAAATGAAAAATACTAGAGCGATTATAGTGGCGGGAGACTGCGAATTTTCAGTTTCTTCTTCAAAAATAGAATTTGACGGTTATTTAAAAGTTTTGACTATAGATAAAGGAGATAAGGAAAAAGCCTCAAAAATGCCTAATCTTTCTAAAGACGAAATTTGCGAATTTATAGAAAATAATCCGCAGCAACATTTTACTACTCCGCCGCCAAGATATAATGACGCTTCTTTGGTAAAAGTCCTCGAAGAAGAAGGAATAGGCAGACCTTCCACTTACGCTCCGATTATCAGAACTATAATTGCAAGACATTATGTTCAAAGAAAAGGCAAACAATTAGTGCCTACCGAATTGGGCAAATTGGTAAACGAACTTATAAGCGAAAATTTTCCAGAACTAGCTATAAAATATCCGTATCTTCCGAGCCTCTTA
>NZ_SJDU01000578.1 GCF_005518285.1 Brachyspira catarrhinii
AGCGGCGTCATATCGAGTTCAAAATATAAATTGCACATATAAATAAAATCGTTTGAAAATAAATTATGATTGATTAAAGTCATTTCAAAATTGCTGTTTATAAAACATTTTTTATTTAAATTATTCTTATTATAATAAATATTTTTCAAAGAAATAATCGCTTCTTCGTAAAAAGACATTTCCAAAAGTCCGAGCAAAAACATGGAATACAAAATATTATTATAATCTTCGGTTTTTAGAATAATATCGTATTTTTCTTTAAGCTCGAATAATAATTTTGATTTCGATATGACGCCGCTATTTTCCAATATTTTCAAAATTTTTTTATAATAATGCGAATAATTTTTATAAAATCTTTTCGATATGATTTCTATTCGCTCTTGTAAATCTTCCGATAAAAAATTTTTTATATTATCGTATTCGAGTAAAATAAATCCTCGATTGTCTAATTTTATCAAATCCAATTTCAAACATATATTCGCTATAAGATTTGGGTTTATATTGAAACTTAAAAATTTAATTTCAATATCGTCAATATTTAGTTTTTGCGAGTCGGCTTCGTAAAGCAAAGTTTCAATATCGTTTAAAATATTTATATGATTGTATATGAAAGCGGAAGAATAAATATTTTCGTCAAAACTATTTTCTATTTTTTCAATTACTTTATTGTTGTTTATTCCAATATAAGTTTTAAAATCCTCTTTGTAAAAATAAATGCAGAATATATTTGCATCGCATAAAATCGATAAATCTTCGTCCAAAATTTTTAATTTGTTTTTTTCAAAAATTCCGCCGTTTTCGTATATGGAAATTATATTCTTAAAATATTTTTTATATATATTTTCGTCATATTCTATTTCGATAAAATTTTTAATTTTCAATTCTTCTAAAATTATATTTTCGATTATTTCTTTTATATTTGGAAGAAAATATAAAATATCGTCTCCCGAATTCAATCTCCTTCTTCTCATTCTAACATATATCAAGCCAGAATCTTTTATATCTTCCACAAAATTAAAAAATATCGGCAACTGTTTCGGTTGATAATTGAGAGAGTAGGCTATATCGAT
>NZ_SJDU01000579.1 GCF_005518285.1 Brachyspira catarrhinii
TATAGCATAAAGTATTATTGACAATATTTTAGAATAATATAGAATAAGTTAGAATAATCTAACAATAAGAGAGGACATAATGATAACTTTAGAATATATTGATACAAACGAAACTATATATAATTTATGCACTAAATACCCCAAATTTAAAGATGTATTGTATGATTTAGGATTTGATAAGATAAAAAATCCAATAATGTTTAATACAGTATCAAAGGTTATGACCATGAATAATGCTTTAAAAATGAAAAAAATAGATATTGATAATATTAAAGATAAACTTAATGAATACGGGTTTGATATTGACTTGAATACTGATAGTAAAAATATAGATAAAACTTCAGATGAAAGAAATGAGCTATTAAAATCTCTTATAGTAAGGCTTCATAATGGAGAAAATATAGATAGTATAAAAAAAGAGTTTGATGATAAATTATTTAAAGTGTCAGCTGAAGAGGTACATAATGCTATGCAGGAACTTGTAAATAGCGGCATGAGTATAGATGAAGCTAAACACTTTTTTTATATACGTACTTTGCTTTTGAAAGACACTATGTATAATTCTAATATTACAAATACTCATAATCTAATAAATATATTTAAAAAAGAAAATAGATATATAGAAAAATTATTAAATAATATATCAGAAGATAGTATTAACATTTTATATAAAGAATTAAGAAGTCATTATCATAAAAAAGAAAGCATATTATTTACAGCTTTAAAATCATACGGCAATGATGAACCTTCAAAGGTGATGACAAGAGTAGATAAGGATATACTTGAAAGTTTAAAAAATATTATAGATAACAATTTGAATAATAATGATTTTAAAGAGAAATGCGAAGAGATAAGCGGGTGTATTTTAGATATGATATTTAAAGAAGAGAATATACTTATACCGCTTTGTATTGATACATTATCTAAAGAAGATTTTGACATTATAGAAATTAAATATATTAAAAATTTTTAATAGTTTTTAGTGCCGCTGTATACTAATAGCATATTTTTATTTGGCGGCATTTTACTATTATTATAAATCAAATTTCTCTTCATCTTCTCCTTC
>NZ_SJDU01000580.1 GCF_005518285.1 Brachyspira catarrhinii
TTCTATATAATAATTAAAAATTAAATTATATCTATATAATAATTAAAAATTAAATTATAATCGGGTTATTATATGGGAGTAAATCTAAAAGAATATATTGATATAAGATTAAAAGAAATAAATAAAAATATAGACGAAATTTTTGAAAAAAGCGATATTGATATAGAAAATTCTTTTATAGATATGCTTAAATATCCTCTCGAAGCTGGAGGCAAAAGATTAAGACCTATTCTTACTTGTCTGGTTTGCGAATTATTCGAAGGAGATTATAAAAAGGCAATAATTCCCGCAATTTCTTTGGAACTTATTCATACTTATTCTTTGGTGCATGACGATTTGCCGTCTATGGATAACGATAATTTGAGAAGAGGAAAACCTACCGCTCATGTGAAATTCGGAGAGGCGAACGCTATACTTATTGGAGACGGACTTTTAACTCATGCCTTTCAATTACTTTCAAAATCCGAAGTGCCTGACGAAACTTTAAGAAATTTACTTTTTGAAATAAGCTACGCAGCTGGCTATCAAGGAATGGTTATTGGACAGTTTATAGATTTATATTACGAAGAAAAAAATATTGATTTTGAAACTCTTAAAGTCCTTCATGCAAAAAAAACGGGCGCTATGATTAGAGGAGCGGCGAGAGTGGGAGCGATTTCATCCGAGAAAAAGAATATAGACATTGAAAATATAACAAAATACGGAGAAGCGATTGGGCTTGCATTCCAAATATGGGACGATGTTTTGGATGTAATTTCCGATAACGAAACACTGGGGAAAACCGTTGGAAAAGACGCCAAAGAAGGAAAGTTGACTTATGTCAAACAATTCGGAATCGAGGGAGCGAAAGAAAAGGCAAAAGAAACGATTGATAAAGCGATAGATTATTTGAAAGTCTATAAAGATAATCAAGCGAAATCATTATTAATCGAACTTGCCAAATATATAATAGAGAGAAAAAGTTGAGCGATAACGATATTAGAATAAAGAATTTAGAGGCTATAAAAAAAAATATAAAAGCTTATCCGATTGATTTTGAATTGGACTTACGAAATGCATGAGGAA
>NZ_SJDU01000581.1 GCF_005518285.1 Brachyspira catarrhinii
AAATGCAGATGCTACGCGGGATTTATAAAACTTGGTCAAATACCAAACATATATTCATTATATCTTCCATTCTTTATACTCCAATTAATATTTGTAAATAAGAATTTCGCTAATTAAAAAATTAATTTTATCTTCTTTTAGCCGTATATAATTTTTCATTTTTCCAAAGCTTATTTTTTTTAGAAAGCCGTAAAAAGCTTTAAGAAATTTGAGTTTTTTAACTTTTAAATAAGATTTTATTTTTAAAAAATTATAATAAAACAATTTCTTATTTTCTGTTTCTATTTGTCCAAGTTTTATAAATCCCGCGTAGCATCTGCATTTATTATTTACCGATAAGCATGGGGTATAGTCTTTCAATATTTTAACTTTATGAGATTTAGACATATTGCCTAACAAATTATATCCGTATTCATTATCGGAAAAACATCTCGTAACTTTTCCGTCTATTAATATTTTAAAAAATTTATTTCCAGTTCTGCATGCTAAAGCGCATACTTTGGAATAATCTTTTCCAGTAACCATAAAAGCGGGTATGTCTATGCAATTATTTTGTTCAATCCATTTTTCTATCTCTTCTGAATATTGCAAATACCCTTTTTCGTCAAAAACTCTCTGTATATTTAATTTAAACCCTAAATCCTCTATTTTTTGTTTTAATTCTTTTACTTTTTCAAAATTATTTTGCAAAAGTATAGAGTTCAGCTGAAAATCTTCAAAATTTAATTCCGATTTTCTTTTAAACCATAATAATTTTTCTATAAAGCTTTCAAAATCTTTTATTTGGGTTAAATGCATCGAAATTTCTATGAAAGATATTTTTCCTTTAGCTATATCTAAAAATTTAGACAAAATATTTTTAGAGTGTGAAAAATTTGTAGTCACGGATATTTTATTACCCCCCCCGTATGAAATTATCTTCTGTATCATTTCAAAAAATTTTGGATATAAAAAAGGCTCTCCGCCTATTAAATGAACGTTAAATGGTTCTTTTAAACTACCTAAAAAAATAAAAAAATTATTATAAATTTTTTCGCTAATATGTTTTTGTATCTTATTTATTC